>JANNWA010000208.1:0-3271 GCA_031408275.1 Pseudomonadota bacterium | reverse complement strand
CAAACCCGACGGGTGCAAGCGGGTGGCCTGAGGGTGCACGCAATGATGCGGCTCCTATTTCGATAGCAATGGCCCTCGGGATCGACGAATCGGATAGCATCACCTACGAGCGCGACGGCGTGGTCTGCCTGCGCGGCGTTATCCCGCTCGAGTGGCTCGATTTCCTCGCCGAAGCTATTGAGGACGCGATGCGTACTCCCGGCCCGCACGCCGAGGAGTACGAATCCGCAGGCGGCGCGGGGCGCTTCTACGGCGAGATCGAGGTTGCCGAGCGCCACCCCGCGTTCCGGCGCTTCGCGCTCGAATCGCCCGCCGCCGAAATCGCGGCGCGCGTCATGGGCGCCTCGCGCGTGAACTTCTTCTACGACCAGCTGCTGGTGAAGGAGCCGGGCACGTCGGCGCGCACGCCCTGGCACCAGGATCAGCCGTACTGGGCGGTGAGTGGGTACCAGGTTGCGTCCGTCTGGGTGCCGCTCGACCCCGTTCCCGAGGACGTGAGCGTCGAGTACGTCTGCGGCAGCCACCGCTGGCCCGAGTACAGCCCCTACCATTTCGCCGACGGCTCGCCGTACGCGGGCACCGGCCTGCCGCCGCTGCCCGACATCGAGGGCAACCGCGACAAGTACGAGATCCGCCGCTTCGCGATGCAGCCCGGCGACTGCCTCGTGTTCCAGGCGATGATCGTGCACAGCGCGCCGGGCAACACCGGGAAATTTCGCCGGCGCGCGCTAGCCACCCGTTGGTGCGGGGATGACGCGCGCTACTGCAGGCGGGCAGGGGAGGTCGCGATTCCCACGCAGGATCCCGGGCTCGCGCACGGTGCGAAGCTCGACTGTGAAAGGTTTCCGGTGGCATGGACTGCGCCGGCGGCGCGTGCCGCATGACCATGGCCTCCCGCCCCCTGCAGCGTTACACCGGCTCCTGCCACTGCGGAGCCGTGCGCTTTGCGATCGAGACGGATTTCCCCGAACTCACCACCTGCGACTGCTCGATCTGCAAGCGCAAGAACGCACTGATGGTGAAGGTCCACGAGTCAAAGTTCGAGCTCCTGTCGGGCCAGGACCACCTCACCGAATACCAGTTCCACACACACACGGCTCGGCACTTTTTCTGCAAAACCTGCGGGATCTACCCTTTCCATCGCAAGCGCGTGACGCCCGACTTCTTGGGCATCAACGTGCACTGCCTCGAGGGCTTCGACCCGGACGGCATCCCGGTGCGCGCCACGGTGGGCGCGGGCATGGCATAAAGGCAACGCGCGCCTCCGTCCTTGCCGCTATTCCGGCTGGATCCCCGCCGTCTTGACGAGCCTGGCGAACTTGTCGTGCTCCGACTTGGTATACGCGGCGAAATCCTCGGGTGTGCTTGCGATCGGTTCGGCGCCGAACTGGCCGAGCCGCTCCTCGGTATCGGGACGCCGCACGACCCGCGCGATCTCCTGCTGGATGCGCGCCACGATTTCTTTCGGCGTGCCCTTGGGCGCATACATTCCGTACCACGCGTAGGTTTCGTACTCCGGGTAGCCGGCCTCGACTGCGGTCGGGACGTCCGGCATGGAAGGGTGGCGGGCCTTGCCCGCGACGGCGAGGACTTTCAGCTTGCCCGACTTGTAGTGCTGCAGGACCGTGAGCGTGCTGGTGAAGCCGGTTTCGATCTGCCCGCCAAGCATGTCGGTCATGATCTGCGAACCGCCCTTGTAGGGGATGTGCTCGAGGTTGATTCCGGCGAGTTGCTTGAACTGCTCGCCGGCAAGGCGGGACGATGGCTCGGAGCTGCCGAAACGCAGTTTGCCCGGGTTGGCCTTGGCGTAGGCGACGAACTCGCCCAGCGTGCGCGCGGGAAGCGCGGGGATCGCCACGATCACCCAGGGGGAGCGCGCGATCAGCGTGACCGGGGCGACGTCCGCCACCGGGTCGTAGGGCATCTTCGCCTGCAGGCTCGGATTGATGACGTGTGCCGCGACGACCACGACGAGGTTGTGCCCGTCCGGCGGCGACTTGAGCACGACATCGGTGCCGGTGATGCCATTGGCCCCCGGACGGTTCTCGACGAAGACATTCTGCCCCCAGGACTCGGTGAGCTTCTGCGCGATCTGGCGGCTGATGATGTCGGTGCCGCCCCCGGGTGCGTACGGCACCACGATGCGCACGGGCTTGCTGGGAAAAGGCGCGTTCTGCGCCAGGGCTCCGGTTGCGAATAACGCTGCGGCAATGGCGGCGAAAAGTTTCATGGCGTCCCCTTCAGATCCTGTTGCGATGGATGACTTGCTTGGCGATGATCATGCGCTGCATCTCGTTGGTGCCTTCGCCGATGCACAGGAGCGGCGCGTCGCGGTACAGCCGCTCCACGGGAAACTCCTTCGAGTACCCGTAACCGCCGTGGATGCGCATGGCCTCATGCGCGTTCTCGAAAGCCGCCTCGGTGGCGAAATACTTCGCCATGCCGGCCTCCATGTCGCAGCGCTCGCCGCGGTCGTAGATCTGCGCCGCGTTCTTGACGAGTAGCCGCGCTGCCTCGACGCGCGTGGCCATCTCGCCAATCTTCAGCTGGATTGCCTGGTGCTCGCAGATGGGCTTGCCGAAGGTGTGGCGCTGCTGCGAGTACTTGACCGCTTCGGCCAGCGCCGCGGCCGCGATGCCCACGCCGCGCGAGGCCACGTTGATGCGGCCGAGCTCGAGGCCGCCCACGGCCTCGTGGAAGCCGCGGCCCTCCTCGCCGATCAGGTTCCCCGCGGAGATCTTGTAGTCGTCGAACACGAGTTCGGCCGAGTCGATCCCCTTGTAGCCGATCTTCTCGAGCTTCTTGCTGGCCGTGAACCCGGCGCCTTTCTCGCACAGGAACATCGACATGCCCTTGTGCCGGGGCTGGGCTTCGGGATCGGTCTTGACCAGCACGGCGAAGCAGGAGCCCTGGATGCCGTTGGAGATCCAGGTCTTGGTTCCGTTGAGGACGTACTCGTCACCCATGCGCACGGCGCGCGTGCGGATCGCCTGCAGGTCCGTGCCCGCGTTGGGCTCGGTAAGGGCGAGGCCCCCGCGGATCTCGCCGCTGGCGAATTTCGGCAGGTACTTGCTCTTGAGGGCCTCGCTGCCGTAGCGCTCGGTGAGGAGCGCCATCATGAGGTGCGAGTTGAAGATGCCCGTGAGCGACATCCAGACTTCCGAGATGCGCGCGACGATGCGGCCGTAGAGCTCGGCCGAGAGGCCGAGGCCCCCGTACTCGGGGCTGATGGTCGCGCCGAAGAGGCCCGCGCTGCGATGCACGATACGTG
>JANNWA010000207.1:0-4155 GCA_031408275.1 Pseudomonadota bacterium | reverse complement strand
CGCGCTTGCCCCCGCGGCCTGCAAAGTCCTGAGCCAGGGTGGCGAGGAGGAACTGCTCGTAAACCGCCTGCGGGGTCAGGGGCGGAGTAAGTGCTCTCTCTACGGAGGGAAGGCTGCGGGGCAGGGCTTTCACCTTCAGCTGCTCCGCTTTTAAGATTCCCTTTTCAATCAACAGCCTGCGAATCACCGCGGCAGGGGTGTCGACAAACGGCTCGGCCAATTGCTTGAGGCCCTCGAACACTTCGTCGTCGATCCGGATGGTAGGCATGGGAGTCATTTTTAAGTTAAGTGAACTTTGTGTCAAGTGATCAATACGCTCCTTAGCTTTAAGCCCCGAAAAAGCTGGCTAAGCGCCCGGACCGGTGCGTATAATCCGCGCCTTTCGTTTGCGACGAACCTGGAGTTCCCAATGGTTGTTATTCGTCTGGCCCGCGGTGGCGCCAAGCACCGGCCCTTCTACAACATGGTGGTTGCCGACTCGCGCGACCCGCGCGACGGCCGCTTCATCGAGCGCGTCGGGTTCTACGACCCGAAAGCCCCGGCAGGCCGCGAGGCGCTGCGCGTCGACGTGGACCGCGTCAAGCACTGGAAAGGCGTGGGCGCACAGCTCTCCCCTACCGTGAACCGCCTGGTCAAGCAGTTCGCGCGCGGCGCGACGACCAACGTGCGCAGCGCGTCCCCCAACAGCGCGGCCAAAGCAGCCTGACCTCGAAAACCGTAACCATGGGCCGGATCTTCGGCTCGTGGGGTGTGAAAGGCGGCGTTCGCGTCGACCCGTACACCGAGGATCCCGAGACGCTGGCGACCTACAAGACGTGGCTGGTCGGCCGCGAGGGGGAGTGGAAGGAATACAAGGTGCTCGAAGCGCGGCTGCACACCACGCAGGTGGTGGCCCAGTTGGCAGGATTGGACGACCGCGACGCGGCACTGAAGCTGAAAGGCAGCGAAGTCGCGGTACCCCGCGAAACGCTGCCCGAGCCGGATGACGGAAGCTACTACTGGTCGGACCTCGTCGGCCTGGAAGTGGTGAATACCGGGGGTGAAGCCCTCGGTGTAGTGAAGGAGATGTTCAGCAACGGAGCGCAGGATGTGATCGACGTGGTTGCTGGAGAGGCAGGGGAAGTAAAGCGCTTGATTCCCTGGACGGCGGTGCAGCGTGTGGACCTCAAGGCCCGGCGCATCGAGGTCGAGTGGCAGTTGGATTGGTGATGCGGGACTGGTGAAGACATGATCCGGTTCGATGCGATCACGTTGTTCCCGGAAATGTTCGCGGCGGTGACGCAGAGCGGCATCACGAGCCGGGCGCTGGAGAAGGGGCTGTGGCAGTTCAATACGTGGAATCCGCGGGATTTCACGACGGATAACTACCGGACGATCGATGATCGGCCGTATGGCGGTGGCCCGGGCATGGTGATGCTGGCCGAGCCGCTGGAGAAGGCGATAACTGCAGCCAAGGCTGCGGGAGGCGGCAGGGTGATCTACCTGTCGCCGCAGGGCGCAAGGCTCGATCACAAGAAGGTGATGAGCCTCGCGGCGGAGCCGGCGGTGACGCTGCTCTGCGGCAGGTACGAAGGCATCGACGAGCGGTTGATCGAAAAATGCGTCGACGAGGAAGTGTCGGTCGGGGATTACGTGTTGTCCGGTGGCGAGCTGGCCGCGATGGTGCTGATCGACGCGGTGGTGAGGCAGTTGCCCGGGGCGCTGGGTGACGGGCAGTCGGCGGTGGAGGAGTCATTCGCCGCGGGACTGCTGGATTGCCCGCAGTACACGCGGCCGGAGGAGTGGTCGGGCGAGAAGGTACCGGAAGTGCTGATGTCGGGGCACCACGAATTGATCCGGCGCTGGCGGCTGAAACAGTCGCTGGCGCGGAGCTGGAAGAGAAGGCCCGATCTGTTTGCGGAGCGCAAACTGACGGCGGAAGAAATGAGCCTGTTGGAAGAGTTCCGACGGGAAGCAGGCAACGGAGAGAAATGATGAATCTGATCCAGAAACTCGAGCAGGAAGAAATCGCCCGGATCGGCAAGACCATCCCCGATTTCGTCCCCGGCGACACGGTCATCGTGAGCGTCAGGGTCGTCGAAGGCGAGAGGAAGCGCGTGCAGGCGTTCGAAGGCGTGGTGGTCGCGAAGAAGAACCGCGGCATCAACTCCTCGTTCATCGTGCGCAAGATATCCTCGGGCGAGGGCGTGGAACGCACGTTCCAGACCCATTCGCCGATCATCGCCTCGATCGAGATCAAGCGCCGCGGCGACGTGAGCCGCGCCAAGCTCTACTACCTGCGCCAGCGTTCCGGCAAGTCGGCGCGCATCAAGGAAAAGCTCGGCGGCCGCGCGCAGGCCGAGGCGGCGGGCGAGATCCTCGCGCCGGCGGACGCACCTGCCGCAGCTCCGGCGGCGGAGCCGAAGGCGGGCTGATACGTCGGCATTCGGCAGTGAAGACGGGGCGCCAGGCGCCCCGTTTTGTTTATAATCGTCCGCTCCTCCTGCGGGGTTGTCCATGCGGCGCGAAGCCACAGCCATCAGTCCAGTCACCGAGATCGTCGCCGAGATCAAATCCGGCCGCATGGTCGTGCTCGTCGACGAGGAAGACCGCGAGAACGAGGGCGACCTCGTGCTGGCCGCCGAGCACGTCACGCCTGAGGCGATCAACTTCATGGCCCGCCACGCGCGCGGCCTGATCTGCCTCACCCTGACCGAGGCGCGCTGCCGCCAGCTCGACATTCCCCTCATGGTGCGCGACAACCGCTCGCCCATGGGCACCAACTTCACCATGTCCATCGAGGCCGCCGAAGGCGTGACCACCGGCATCTCGGCGCATGACCGCGCGCGCACCGTGCAGGTCGCGGTCGCGAAAGACGCGAAGCCCGCGGACATCATCCAGCCCGGCCACATTTTCCCGATCATGGCGCAGCCCGGCGGCGTGCTCGTGCGCGCCGGCCATACCGAAGCCGGCTGCGACCTCGCGGCGCTCGCGGGCCTGACGGCGGCCTCGGTCATCTGCGAGATCCTGAAAGAAGACGGCACGATGGCGCGGCTGCCCGACCTCGTCGAGTTCGCGGCCGAGCATGGGTTGCGCATCGGGACGATCGCCGACCTGATCCACTATCGCAGCGCCAACGAATCCTTCGTGCGCCGCATCGTCGAGCGGGAAATCGAGACCGCGCACGGCCGCTTCAGGCTGGTCGCCTATCGCGACAAGCCCACCGGATCGAGCCACCTCGCCCTGGTGAAAGGCGAGATCAGCGCGGAGCGCGAGACCCTGGTGCGTGTGCACGAGCCCCTGTCTGTGATCGACCTCTTGGAAACCGGCACGGGCCCGCATACCTGGGCCGTGGGCGAGGCGCTGGCCGCGATCGCGGCGAACGGCAGCGGCGTGATGGTGCTGCTCAACTGCTCGCAGTCCGACGATTCCCTCGAAGCGAGGCTGTCCGACGATTCGCCCGACGCGCGCGCATCGCGCCGCTCGGACCGCAGCGCCGACCTGCGCACCTACGGCATCGGCGCGCAGATCCTGCGCGACCTCGGTGTCGGCCGGATGCGCCTGCTCGCCGCGCCGCGCAAGATGCCGAGCATGGCCGGCTTCGGCCTCGAAGTCATCGGCTACGCCGACCTGCCCAAGCGCGGGGCCTGAGTGGGCAGCGCCGGTCCCGCCGCGGCGAACCTGGGCGGAGCAGGGCTGCGCGTGGCCCTCGTGGTCAGCCGCTTCAACGAAAAATTCTGCGAGCGCCTGCTCGCGGGCGCGCTCGCCGAGCTCGCCGGCCTGGGCGTGAAAGCCGCCGATATCGAAACGGTACATGTTCCCGGGGCGCTTGAAATCCCCATGGCGCTGCAGTGGCTTGCGCAGAGCGGGCGGTTCGACGCCTTGGTCGCGCTGGGTGTCGTCATCCGCGGCGAGACCTACCACTTCGAAATCGTGTCGAACGAATCCTCGCGCGGCGTGATGGAGGTGCAGCTCGAGACCGGCATCCCGGTGGCCAACGGCATCCTCACCACCGAGAACGAGGCGCAGACCGAGGCCCGCATCGGCAAGGGCGCCGAAGCCGCGCGTGTGGCGGTTGAGATGGCGCGCCTGCGCGCCTCGATTGCCGGGCAGGCGAAATGACCGCCCGCGAAGCTGCGGACAAGCAGGCGATCGCGCCGGGGAAACCGGCGAAGC
>JANNWA010000206.1:0-3773 GCA_031408275.1 Pseudomonadota bacterium | reverse complement strand
ACATGCAGAACTCGGCGCAGTGGCTGATCGCCTGCTACGGCGTCATGCGCGCGGACGCGGTAGTCGTGCCGGTCAACCCGCAGAACCGCGTCGACGAACTGCACCATTACCTCAAGGATTCCGGCGCCCGGGTCGCGGTCTGCGCCCAGGAGCTTGCGCCCGCGCTGCTCGGCGCCGCGGACGGTACCGCGCTCGAGCATGTGGTGGCCGCCACCTATTCCGACTATGTCCCGGCGGACTCGCCGTTCACGCTCCCCGGCTGGCTGCACGCGCCGCGCGAGGCGGCGGCGGGCTGCGTGGCCTGGCAGGACGTGCTGAAGGCCCGCCACGCGCCGCGCGCACCGCAGGCCACGCCGGACGACCTGTGCCTGCTGCCGTACACCTCCGGGTCTACAGGGCTGCCCAAGGGCTGCATGCACACCAGCGCCAGCTTCATGCACAACGTGGCGGGGCTCGCGCTCTGGCATGGCATCACCGCCGGCGACCCGTGCCTGGGCGTGGCGCCGATGTATCACGTGTCCGGGCTCACCCACAGCATCCACGTGCCGGTCTATGCGGGCGCCTGCATCGTGCTCGTGCCACGCTGGGAACGCAGGCTCGCTGCGCAGCTGATCGAGCACTACCGGGTCGTGCACGCGAGCATGGCGCCCACGGCGGTGATCGACCTGCTGGCCGACCCGGAACTGGGGAGCCGTGACCTCTCGAGCCTAAGGCGGATCGGCTCGGGCGGTTCAAGGATGCCGGACGAGGTCTGGAAGCGGTTGAACGAGCGCATGGGCATCCCGTACATCGAGGCTTACGGCATGACCGAGGCGGCGGCGACCACGCACAACAACCCCGTGGACCGCCCCAAGCGCCAGTGCCTGGGCATCACGTGGTTCGACAGCGAGTCCTGCGTGATCGACCCGGAAACGCTCGCGCCCCGCGCCGTGGGCGAGCCGGGCGAGATCGTGATCCGCGGCCCGCAGATGTTCAAGGGCTACTGGAACCGCCCGGAAGACACCGCCGAGGCCTGGGTGAGCGTCGCCGGGCGCGAGTGGTACCGCTCGGGCGACATAGGCTACGTCGATGAGGAAGGCTACTTCTTCATGACCGACCGGCTCAAACGCATGATCAATGCCTCGGGCTTCAAGGTTTGGCCCGCGGAGGTCGAGGCCGCGCTGTATTCCCATCCGGACGTGCTGGAAGTCTGCATCGTCGGCGTGCGGGACGCCTACCGGGGCGAGAACGTCAAGGCGCTGCTGGTGCTGCGCGAGGGCTCGCGTGGCAGGTTCGACGCCGATGCGTTCGCCGCCTGGGCGCGGGAGCGCATGGCCGCCTACAAGGTCCCGCGCGTCTTCGAAGTGGTCGACGCCCTGCCCAAGTCGCCGGTTGGAAAAATCCTCTGGCGCGAGGTACAGGACAGCGAGAACGCGCGCGGCTGAGCGGGGCTACTTCTTCCTGCCGGCGGCCTTCTTCGCAGCGGGCTTGGCGGCAGGCTTCTTCCCCGGCCGTGCTACGGCCCCGAGTCCGGGCTTGAAGGACTTCTTGTCGAGGAATTCGCGCATGCCGCGCTCGCGCGTGCGCTCGGGATCCTTGGCCTCCAGCGCGGTGATCTTCGCGATGAGGTAGTCGTAGGCCTGCTCCATGTCCATGGTGCGCACCTGCCGGATCGCCTGCTTGGTATAGGCGAGCACCATGGGGCTTTTGGACATGAGCTCGCGCGCAAGCGCCACCGTCTCCGCGCGCAGTTTCTTCGCCGGCACCGAGAAATTCACCAGGCCCATCTCGGCGGCCTTCTTGCCGTTGAACGTGCGCCCGGTGACCGCGTAGTACATCGCATCGCGGATGCGCAGCGTGTCCACCAGCACCTTGCTGACCACGCCGCCCGGCACGATGCCCCAGTTGATCTCGGACAGCCCGAAGGTCGCGTCGTCGGCGGCGATCGCGAGGTCGCAGTTGCACAGCGGGATGAAGGCGCCGCCGAAGCAGTAGCCGTTCACCATGGCGATCACGGGTTTCCTGCCGCGCACGAGGGCGTCCCACGACCAGCGGCGGTTGTCGGTGTAGGAGCGGAACTGCGCCTGCGCGTCGCCGTCGGTCTCGCGGAAGTATTCCTTCAGGTCCATGCCCGCGCTCCACGAGTTGCCCGCGCCGGTCAGCACGATGACCTTGGTCTGCGGGTGCGTCTCGTGCTCGAGCATCGCCTGCGCCATCTCGGCGTGCAGGGTGGGGTTCATGGCGTTGCGCTTTTCGGGCCGGTTGAAGGTCATCCACGTGATGCCTTCGCGGTCGGTCTCGACCGTGATGCATTCGTAGTCGGTGCGGGGCTGCTTCGGGTATTTCACTGGCATGGGTTTCCTCCTCAAACGGTATCCGCGGTGCCGAGCAGCACCGTCACTTGCGAAGACAGGGTGCCGCCGTTGCCGTGGCACAGCGCGACGTGCGGGGCCGCGACCTGCCGTTCGCCGGCTTCGCCGCGCAACTGCGCGACGGCCTCGGCGAGCAGGAAGATCCCGTACATGCCGGGATGCACGCAGGACAGCCCGCCGCCGTTGGTGTTGACCGGCAGGGTGCCGCCGGGGGCGATGCGGCCGCCCGACACGAAAGCGCCGCCTTCGCCCTTCGCGCAGAAGCCGAGGTCTTCCAGCGCGAGGATGGTGTTGATCGTGAAGGCGTCGTAGATCTCCGCGACATCCACGTCGCCGATCGACAGCCCGGCCATGGCCAGCGCACGCGGGCCCGATTCAGTCGCGGCGGTAACAGTGAGATCGGGCATCGAGGAGATCTGGCGGTGCGACACGGCTGCCGAACCGCCGAGGAAATACACGGGTGACTTTGGGAAATCTTTCGCGCGCTCGGCGGCCACCATCACGAGGGCGCCCGCGCCGTCAGTAACCAGGCAGCAGTCGCGCACCGTGAGCGGGTCGCACAGCATCCGGGAGGCGCGCACTTGCGCAACGGTAAGCGGATCGCGCATGAAAGCCTGCGGGTTGAGCGCGGCCCAGCCGCGTGCGGCGACCGCGACCTCCGCGAGCTGTTCCGGCGTCGTGCCGTATTGGTACATGTGGCGGGCGGCGGCGAGCGCGAACGGGCCGACCATGTAGCTTGGCTGGTAGACGGACTCGAAAGGCGGGGGATCGGAAAAATTCGGCGAGCGCTTTGCGCTGCGCTGGTTCGAGCCGTAGCAGATCAGCGCCACGTCGCAGAGCCCGGCGTTCAGCGCCAGCGTCGCGGACAGCGCCAGCTCGAGGAACGTCGAGCCGCCGATATTGGTGCCGTCCACATGCCGGGGATGGATGCCGAGATAGTCAGCCGTCGAGAGGACCGGCAGGAAGTTGACCGAGTTCGCCGTGAACAGCCCGTCGACCCGGGAGAGCGGCAGGCCCGCGTCGGCGAGCGCCGCGTGCACCGCCTGCCCGAGCAGCTCGAGGTGCGAGTAGCCGGGGGCCTCGCCGAGGCCCGCGAGCCCCGCGCCGACTATCGCCGAGGCGCCGCGCAATGAATGGCTCAACGGCAGGGCTAGTCGGCCTTGATGCCCGCGGCGCGCACCACCTGCCCCCAGCGCGCAAGGTCGGCGCGCAGGAACGCGTTGAGGTCCTCCCCGGCGGCCGGCGGCACGGCGCCGAACTTCTGGAACCGCTCGCGCAGGTCGGGATCGCGCATCGCCTGCGCCGTGTCGCTGCGGACTTTCTCGAGCACCTCGGCGGGCAGTCCGGCCGGGCCGATCAGCAGGAACCAGGTCACGGCCTCGAAGCCGGGGATGCCCTGTTCGGCGAAGGTCGGCACATCGG
>JANNWA010000205.1:0-5447 GCA_031408275.1 Pseudomonadota bacterium | reverse complement strand
CAACGCGATCGTATTCGGCGCGGCCAGTTCGCAGCGCACGTGGAGCAGGTGTTCCGCGCGCAGCAGCCCGTCCTCCGAAGCGCGGTCGATGGCGTCAATCACTTCTCCCCAGCCCTGGCCGCGCAGCGCCTCCTCGTCGGTGTCGCCGACGCCCAGCGAATCGAACACGGTCGTGATGCCCGCCGCCGCGACTTCCGCGTCATGTGCGAGCAGCGCGGGCAGCGTCGCCCAGCGCACCTTCGGGCGCGGCATCAGGTGGCGCTCGAAATTGTCCGTGTGGAGCTCGACCAGGCCCGGAAGGAGGAAGTCGCCTCCCAGGTCGGCTGCGTTCGGCGCGGAGGTGCCGCCTGAATCCACCGCCGCAATCGATCCACCGGCCACGGCGAGCGTGCCTTGCACCACTTCGCCGCCCAGCACCAGCCGGGCGCTCTTGAAAACCAGTTCCCCGTTCATAGCGGCCTTGTCATGTTGACTACGTGCGTGGCGACCGAGTCGCGCACCCGCGCGTCGTGGAAGATTCCGACGATCGCCGCGCCACGCTCGCGCGCCTCGTTGATGAGGCTCACCACGGTCACGCGGTTATCGGCATCCAGCGACGCCGTGGGTTCGTCGAGCAGGAGGACCGGGCGCGGCTTGATGAAGCTGCGCGCGATGTTGATCCGCTGCTGCTCCCCGCCCGAGAACGTTGCCGGCGGCACGTACCAGAGCCGCTGCGGGATGCGCAGGCGCAAAAGCAGGTTCTTGGCCAGGCGCTGCGCCTCAAGCAGCTTTCCCGCGTCCTCCCCCGCATCCTCGGCCAGCGGCTCGGCGACGATGTCCAGGGCGGGCACGCGCGGTATCACGCGCAGGAACTGGCTCACATAGCCCAGGGTGTCGCGGCGCAGTCGCAGCAGCTCGCGCGGCGTGGCGCTGCCGAGTTCGGTTTCGGTCTCCCCTTCCCGGATGCGAACCGTCCCGGCGCTGGCCCGGTAGTTCGCGTACAGGCACTTGAGCAGGGTGCTCTTGCCGGAGCCCGACGGGCCGTCCAGCACCACGCACTCTCCGGGCGCGACCTCGAGGTCCACGTTCTCGAGCACGGGCAGTTCGGCCCCGCCCTGGTTGTGGAGGGTGAATTTCTTCGACAGGCCCTGCACGGTGATTACCGGCGCATTCAATTCCCGGTTCATGGTTGCAGCACCGAGGAGACAAGCAACTGGGTATAGGGATGCTGCGGGTCGTCGAGCACCTGGTCGGTCAGCCCCGTTTCCACCACGCGCCCTGCCTTCATCACCATCAGCCGGTGCGCCAGCAGCCGCGCTACGGCCAGGTCATGCGTGACGATCACGGCCGCGAGCGAATACTTGCGGGTCAGCGACCGGAGGAGGTCCAGCAGTTTCGCCTGAACCGAAACGTCGAGGCCGGACGTCGGCTCGTCCATGAAGACCAGGCGCGGCCGGGTGACGAGGTTGCGCGCGATCTGCAGCCGTTGGCGCATCCCGCCGGAGAAAGTCCGCGGGGAATCGTCGATGCGCTCCGCATCCATCTCCACGCGCGTCAGCCAGTCGGAGGCTTCGCTGCGGATGCGGCCGTAGTGGCGCGCGCCGAGCGCCATCAGGCGCTCGCCCACGTTGGCGCCCGCCGATACGTCCATGCGCAATCCGTCGGCGGCGTTCTGGTGCACGTAGCCCCAGTCCGTGCGCGCAAGGAGGCGCCGTGCGGCCTCGGACATCGCATGTACGTCGACCACACCCTCATGGCGGGTAAGGAACTCGACCCGCCCGGCATCGGGCTTTTGCCGCGCCGACACGCAGTTGAGAAGGGTCGTCTTGCCGGAACCGGATTCGCCCACCACCGCGAGCACTTCGCCCGGCCAGAGTTCGAACGACACGTCCTCGACGGCGGTCCGCGCGCCGTAAGTCCGGGTGATCCCCGCGGCCCTGAGGATCGGGCTATCCATGCCGCGCCCCCCGGACCCGGCAATAGTCTGTGTCGGAGCACACGAACATGCGCCCGCCCGCATCGTCGGTGATTACCTCGTCGAGGAAGCTGTCGCGCGAGCCGCAGATTTCGCACGGCTTGTCCCAGCGCTGCACCTCGAACGGATGGTCCTCGAAGGCCAGGCTTTCGACTTTCGTGTAGGGCGGCACGGCGTAGATGCGCTTCTCGCGCCCCGCGCCGAACAGCTGAAGGGCCGGGTTCATGTGCATCTTCGGGTTGTCGAACTTCGGGATCGGCGAAGGCGCCATCAGGTAGCGCCCGTCCACCATCACCGGGTAGTCGTAGGTCGTCGCGATGTGCCCGTAGCGCGCGATGTCCTCGTACAGCTTCACGTGCATGAGCCCGTATTCGGCCAGGCCGTGCATCGCGCGCGTCTCGGCCTCGCGCGGCTCGAGCTTCTGCAGGGGCTCGGGCTGCGGGACCTGGTAGACGATGACCTGCCCCTCCGCCAGCGGCGTCTCCGGGATGCGGTGGCGCGTCTGGATCAGCGTGGCATCGACCGTCCGCTCGGTGGTCGCCACACCCGTGGTGCGCTGGAAGAAGCGCCGGATATTGACCGCGTTGACGGTGTCGTCCGCCCCCTGGTCGATGACCTTCAGCACGTCGTGCGGCCCGATCACCGAGGCGGTTACCTGTATCCCGCCGGTGCCCCAGCCGTAGGGCAGCGGCATCTCGCGCGAGCCGAACGGCACCTGGTAGCCCGGGATCGCTACCGCCTTTAGGATCGCCCGCCGGATCATGCGCTTGGTGCGCTCATCCAGGTATCCGAAATTGAAGTTCCGGTCGCGCTCGACGGTCCCGGGCAGGTCGCTCGCGTTCATGCGGCCTCCCGGGACGTTGCGGCGCGCATCCTGCGCACGAGTTCCAGCTCGGCCTGGAAATCCACGTAGTGCGGCAGCTTCAGGTGCTGCACGAATCCCGAAGCCTCGAGGTTGTCCGAGTGCGACAGCACGAACTCCTGCATCTGCGCGGGTGCTTTCACGTCTTCGCCCAGTTCCCCGGCGCGCAGCGCGCGGTCCACCAGCGACATCGCCATCGCCTTCCTCTCGGAGTGCCCGAACGCGAGGCCGTAGCCGCGCGTGAACTGCGGCGGCTCGGTCTTGGAGCCGGCGAACTGGTTCACCATCTGGCATTCGGTGACTTCGATTTCCCCGATGACGATGGGGAACCCGAGTTCTTCCGGCACGAGTTCGATTTCGACCAGCCCGTAGCGGATCTCGCCCGCGAACGGATGCGAATTGGCATAGCCACGCTGCGTGGAATAACCCATCGCGAGGAGGAAACCCTCGTCCCCGCGCGCGAGGCTCTGCAGACGCGTGGCGCGATCCGCCGGAAACGAGACGGGTTCGCGCGTGAGGTCGGAGGGATCGGGATCGCCTTCGGCCGGCACGTGCGCTTCGAGCAGGCCTTCCTGGCCGAGCAAGTCCACGACGCGCGGCGCAGGTTCTGCCGGCGTGCTCGCCACCTCGGGTGCCGTCGCAGCCTGCCCTTCGGCTTCCAGCGTGAAATCGAGCAGCCTCTGCGTGTAGTCGTAGGTCGGGCCCAGCACCTGGCCGCCCGGGAGGTCCTTGAAGGTGGCCGAGACCCGCCGCCACAGCCGCATGGCGCCGGTATCGATCGGCCGCGTATACCCCAGGCGCGGCAGGGTGGCGCGGTAGGCACGCAGCAGGAAGATCGCCTCCACCAGGTCCCCCGCCGCCTGCTTGATCGCCAGTGCCGCGAGGTCCGGGTCGTACACCGAGCCTTCGGTCATCACGCGGTCGACCGACAGGCGCAGCTGTTCGCGGATCTGCGCCACCGACAGTTCCGGCACCGCCGTGTCGCCGCGCCTCGCCTCGCCGAGCAAGGCGTATGAATTGAGGATGGCACGCTCGCCGCCTTTGACCGCCACGTACATATCAGGCCTCCACCCGGGTAGTGCGCGGCAGGCCGACGAGGAGCGTGCCGCATGCAAGGAACAGGTCGATCCCGCACGGGAACGCCTTGTGGTTCTGCGCCCACTGCGCAACGAATTCCGCGCCCAGGCCGCCCGCCGCAAGGCGGCGGGTGCTGCGGATGCCCGGTCCGCTGAGCGTCCAGCCCTGACCGGCTTCGAGCGACGGGACCTGCACGACCAGCGTGGCGGAACGGTCCGGATAGGCTTCGCTGCCAGCGGCAAACGCATCGAGCGGGGGCAGTTCGGCCGGCGAGGCCGCCAGCGCGAAGTCCGCCGCGGCCGGATCGGCGGCCATCGTGCAGCCGGTGTGGAAGCGAAAGTAGCCCGGCGCATCCCTGGCCGCGAGGCTCGGCGAAACCCACAGCAGGGTGTCCTGGTCTAGCATCGCAAGCAGCAGCGCGCAGGACGCAGCGTGCACGCCCACCGGCGCCTTGGCCGATGCGATGACGCCGACCAGTTGTCCGGGATGCGACAGGGCTTCGAGGATGTCGCGAAACACCGCCTGGCTGGCGATGGACGGATCGGCGAATCCGGCGCTGACGCGCGATAGGTCGAAGCCCGCATTCATCCGGCCTCCCTCGCGACGGTGAAGAATTCGACGCGCGTCGCCTGCGCGCGGCGCTGCATCCGCCCAGCCGCGTCGGCGAGCGCGCGCTCCGCCGGCAGCAGCACGGCGCTGCGCACCGCGGCGGCGCTCGAGTCCGTCTGCAGCAACGCATCGGCCAGCGCGGCCAGTTGCGCCTTGCGGTGCGAGCGGCCCTGAACATAGGCCACGCCCGCTGCGCCGTCCGCGAGTCGCAGCGCACAACGTGTGACTGTCATTTCGCCGAAGTTGAAACGCGTGCCCGTGCCGCCGGCCCGGGCACGCACCATCACCAGGCCCGTTTCCGGCTTGCGCAGCCACTCGAAGGCCTGCGGTGCGATACCGGC
This sequence comes from Pseudomonadota bacterium, assembly GCA_031408275.1. Lineage (GTDB taxonomy): Bacteria > Pseudomonadota > Gammaproteobacteria > Burkholderiales > SG8-39 > SZAS-79. The sequence goes on along the minus strand of JANNWA010000205.1, from coordinate 604 downwards.
CAGGCCGGTTTCCAGCAGCGCGAGGTCGGTCCTCGCCAGCACACCGATCCAGCTCTGTCTCTCGGCGTGGCCCGCACTGTCAACTGCGTGCAATGAATCGGATGCAGACTTGCTCATGGCGGCGATACTAGGGTCGTCACATGAAGATTTAATGACGATGCCTGCCCAACCCCGCTACGCGCTGTATTTCGCTCCACACGAATCGAGCCCCTTGTGGCGGCTCGGGTCCCAATGGATCGGACGATGTGCCGCGTCCGGCGGCCTGATGGATCAACCGGAGGTCCCCGGCATCGGGCGCGAGCAGTTCAGCCTTCTCACGGCCGCGCCGCGCCGGTACGGGTTCCACGCCACGCTCAAACCGCCGTTCCGCCTCGCCGAAGGCAAGACGCCGCGAACTCTGATTACTGAACTGCAGGCCTGGTGCGCTTCGCAACCGCCATTCGCAATGCCGCCGCTGGAGGTGGGCATCCTCGAGGACTTCGTCACCCTGCTCCCCGCCCGCCCGGTCCGCCGCCTCGATTCGATCGCAGCTGAATGCGTGACGCGCTTCGATCACCTGCGGGCGCCGCTCACCCCGGATGAAGTCGCCCGCCGCAATCCGCAA
>JANNWA010000204.1:0-2075 GCA_031408275.1 Pseudomonadota bacterium | reverse complement strand
CGGTCACGGCGGCGCGCAACCTCAAGGCGGTCCTGCCGCGCTGCGTGGCGGTGGTTCGCCCGGGGGCGGAAGAACTCGCCGGGCTGCTTCGGGCCGAAGGGCTGGAGGTCGTGGTGTGCGCGAATGCGGACGAAGGCATGGGCGCGAGCCTCGCCTGCGCGGCTGCGGCCGCAGGCGAATCGGGCGCCTACATGATCGCTCTTGCCGACATGCCCTACATCCGCGCGAGTTCTCTGGCGGCCATCCGCGATGCGATCGCAGGCGGCCCGGCGCTGGTGGCGCCGTACTTTCGCACGCGTCGCGGCCATCCGGTCGGAATTGCCGGGCGCTTCCTGCCGGAATTGCTTGCCGCCTCGGGTGACGAGGGCGCGAAGAAATTGCTCGAGAGGCACGCCGCCGAACTCGTGAAGATCCCGATCGGCGATCCGGGCGTGATTCGCGACGTGGATACGCCGGCCGACCTGGCGCCGCCGCTGGGCGTCTAGGCACGCTGCACGCGCGCCATTACTGCTCCTTCACCGCAAACACCGGCACCGCCGCCGCCTTGCCCTTGAACCGCACCTCGCCGAGCGGCTCTGTCGGCAGCCGCCCCTCCAGCGCGGCCTGCGTGTCGCCGTCCACGAGGATGGCGCGCCCGGCTTCCTTGGTGTGGGCCTCGAGCCGCGCCGCTAGGTTCACCGTGTCGCCGATGCAGGTGTTGGTGGCGCGCGTCTGCGTGCCGGTGTAGCCGGCCACCACGTCGCCCGAGGCGATGCCGATGCCGATGCGGATCGGCTGCTTGCCGGACGCTTCGCGCTCCTGGTTGAAGAGGCCGATCATCTCCACCATGCCGAGGGCCGCGCGCACGGCCGCCAGCGGCGGCTCGGCCACCGGCAGGGGCGCGCCGAAGATCGCCATCAGCCCGTCGCCGATCATCTGGTTGACCACGCCGCCCTGGGCGCTGATCGCGTCGAACATCAGGGTGTAATAGGTGTTGAGCAGTTCGATCGTCTCTTCCGGCGGCTGCGATTCGACCAATGACGTAAAACCGCGGATGTCTGAGAACATCACCGTGCAGCGCACTCGCCGGCCGCCGAGGGCGAAGCCCGACTGGCGCAGGTCTTCCGCTACCTCCGAGGTCGCAAACCGGCTGACCATTTCCTTCTGCTGGTCGCGCAGGCGTTTCTTTTCCAGGCTGGAGTCGATGCGCGCCTTGAGGATCACCGGGTTCACGGGCTTCTTCAGGAAGTCGTCGGCACCCAGTTCGAGGCAGCGCACCACGTGGGCCACGCCTTCGAGCGAGCTCGTCACGATGACGGGGAGGTCGCGCAGCTTCGCGTCGCCCACCATCTGCTCAAGCACCCCGAAGCCGTCGAGCTCGGGCATCTCCATGTCGAGGAGCATCAGGTCGTAGACCTCTGCGCGCAGCATCTCCAGCGCGACACGGCCGTTCTCGGCGCTGGCCACGCGGTGGCCCTGCAGTTCGAGGGTGCGCGTGAGGAGCAGCCGGTTGACCTTGTTGTCGTCGGTGACCAGCAGCCGGGCGCCGCGCTCAGCCACTGCACAGCCCTTTCAGTGCGGCGGCGGCGCGTTGGTATTCGGCTTCCAGGGCGTCCAGTGGCGCCGTCTCAGTGATGAGCCCGCCCAGTTCGATGTCGCGCGCCATCTCGCCCAGGCGCGTCGCGCCGAAGGTGTGGCTGTTGGACTTGATCGAATGCGCGGCGCGCCGGAACGCGTCTGCCTTGCCCGCGGCCTGCGCGCTGCGCAGCTCGGCAAGCATGGCCGGGGCCTCCTCGAGGAAGGTGTCGACAAGTTCGACCACGAATTCCGCGCCGGCGGCTTCCTGCAGCGCGGTGAAGGTGGGCAGGTCGATGACGGGCTCGCTCATTTCAGTCCTTGCGCGCAGTGACGTTGTTCAGCGCGTTGACCAGCTGGTCGACGCGAATGGGCTTGGTGATGTAGTCGTCCATGCCCGCGGCTAGGCACATCTCGCGGTCGCCCTGCATGGCGTTGGCGGTCATGGCGACGATGCGCGGGCGCTGCCCGGCCGGCCAGCGCGCGGTGATCTGGCGTGACGCCTCCAGGCCATCCATCTC
>JANNWA010000203.1:0-1659 GCA_031408275.1 Pseudomonadota bacterium | reverse complement strand
GGTGGTGATCCCCGCGCGCAACGCATGAGCGTTGAACATTTCGACGTCCTCGTCATCGGCGCGGGGCTCTCGGGCATCGGGGCTGGCGTGCACCTGCAGAAGCACTGCCCTGGCCGCACCTACGCGATCCTCGAGGGCCGCAACTCGATGGGCGGCACCTGGGACCTGTTCCGCTACCCGGGCATCCGCTCCGACTCGGACATGTACACGCTGGGGTATTCGTTCAAGCCGTGGGAAGAGCCCAAGGCGATCGCGGACGCGCCCTCGATCCTCAAGTACGTCAAAGACACCGCGCGGGACTACGGCGTCGAAGGCAGGATCCGCTACGGCCACCAGGTGAAGCGCGCATCGTGGTCGAGCGCCGACGCGTTCTGGACGGTGGAGGCCGAGCGCGGCGAATCGAAGGAACTCGTGCGCATCACCTGCAACTTCCTCTTCACGTGCGCCGGCTACTACAAGTACTCGGAGGGCTATACGCCGGAGTTCCCCGGGATCGAACGCTTCAAGGGCCGCATCGCCCACCCGCAAAAATGGACCGAAGACATCGACTACGCAGGCAAGAAGGTGGTGGTGATCGGCAGCGGCGCCACGGCGGTGACGCTCGTGCCGGAGATGGCGAAGACCGCCGCGCACGTAACGATGCTGCAGCGCTCGCCTACCTACGTGGTGGCGCGGCCGGCGGAAGACGCCATGTCGAACTGGATGCGCAAGCACTTTCCGGCGATGTTCGCCTACGGCGTGTCGCGCTGGAAGCGGGTGCTGATGCAGATGTATTTCTTCAATCTGTGCCGCAGGAAGCCCGAACACGCAAAGCAGCTGATCCTTGGCGGCGTGCGCGCCTGTCTCGGGCCGGAGTACGACGTGGCGAAGCACTTCACGCCGCGTTACAACCCGTGGGAACAGCGCCTGTGCCTCGTGCCCGACGCGGACCTGTTCATCGCGATTCGCAAGAAGAAAGCCTCGGTGGTCACCGACCATATCGAAACCTTTACCGAGACGGGCATCAAGCTGAAATCCGGCGCCGAGCTCGAGGCCGATCTGATCGTCACGGCCACCGGACTGAACCTCGAAGTGCTGGGCGGGATGGAAGTCTCGGTTGACGGAAAGCGCGTGGATTCCGCGAAGACCTTCGCCTACAAAGGGCTGATGTACAGCGGCGTGCCCAATTTCGCCAACTCGTTCGGTTACACCAACGCCTCGTGGACGCTGAAATGCGACCTGACCTGCGAGTACGTCTGCCGCCTGCTCAACCATATGCAGAAGCACGGCTACGCGCAGTGCACTCCGCGGCTCGATGACCCGTCGATGGGCGAGGTGCCCTGGGTGGATTTTTCGTCCGGGTATTTCCAGCGCTCGCTCGACAAGTTCCCCAAGCAGGGATCGAAGGCGCCCTGGAAGATGCCGCAGAACTACGCGCGCGACATCATGACGTTGCGCTTCGGGCGGATCGACGACGGGGTGCTGGAGTTCTCCCGCCCGCCGACGGTGCCGGTGGCGAAGCGGGCTTGAACTTTTGGGTGGTGCTGCGGAGGCCTGACTGTTCGCCGGTCAGGCTGGTCCCAGCGGGAGATACAGGGTCATCGGCGTGTCCGCGCACGGTGAAAATCCGTAGTGCTGATAGAAGGCTTTCGCCGCTGGGGTCTTGGCATCCACGATCAG
>JANNWA010000202.1:0-2282 GCA_031408275.1 Pseudomonadota bacterium | reverse complement strand
TAGACAATGCCTCGCGAAGAGCCGCATTGTGCTGGCGGTGCCGTAACTTTGACCGCTCCGTCGCGCCTAGTGATTGGTACGGCTAAAGGCGGCAGGTCAGTTGTGCCTCAGCCGGGGCTGTAAAAGTTTATGTTTTGTACTTTATAAGCCAGTCTGGAAGCAGGTTCTAGGTCAATCTCGTTGTGCGATAAAACAACACTACCTGGGAGGAAACTCACGTGGCCCTGTCGTCCACCGATCCGTAAGCGTCGGGATAGGAGTGTCCGAACCCCGCCTTGCGGCTTGGCTATATCCCCCCGGCGCACCAAAAAAAACGGGCGTCTTTCGACGCCCGTTCAGTAGAGCTTTGTTCAGCCGGATCGCTCCGGCTTCCCATTCGTCCGCTTCTTAGAACGCGTGACGGATAGTCGCCGCGATCAGGCGGGGATCTTCGCCGGCGTTTGCTGCAGCGCCGGCCGAGTTGCCCAGCGAGGCCGTGGTAAAGAAGTTGTACGCAGCGCCCACGTCGTTGGTGATCTTCGCGTAGGTCAGGCCCACCGAGGTACGCTTGGACAGCGTGTACTGGTAGGAAGCGGCAAGCATCTTCGCGCCATCCTGAGCGACCGTGGCTCTGTCGTTACGCGCCTTGGTGTAGTGGAGGTGGAACTGATTGTTGCCCATCGTGTAGCCGACCGGAATCGACCACACCGTACGGTTCCCAAGCTCCGTGCTGGTCGTCGTCGACTTGACCACCGACTTGTCCCAGGCGAGGCCAACCTTGAAACCCGCCATGCTGAACGAGCCGTACACCTTGCTCGAACGCTGATCGCCGGTGCCCAGGGTCGCGCCGCCGCCGTCGTTCTTCTGGTTCCAGTAGCTGTAGCCGACCTGCCAGTTGCTGGCTGCGTAGTTCGGGTTGATGTTGTAGGCACTCCCGCGGCGGACCGCGCTCGTGAGGTCGGCCTGGCCGACAGCGCTCGGGCCGGCCGAGTAGGCGACGATCGCGGTGAAACCGCTGAAGTTCGGCGTCGTGTAATGGATGATGTTCGGAGTACGGGTCGCGCCGGCGATCGCCGTCGTTCCGTCGCGCATGAACGCCAGCAGCGAGATGCTGTCAGCGCGCAGGTCGCCCGCGAGGCTGGTCAGGTTGCTCTCGGTGTTGCCGTAGTGAACGTCCTGGCGACCGACGAAGATGCGGCCCAGCGACTTGCTGCGCACGCCGACGTGGGTGTTGCCCGTGGCAGCCAGCGCGCCGGAGCCCACGTTAACACGCATGTCCGCCTGGGCGATCGCCTGCAGGCCACCACCCAGATCTTCAACAACGTTGAAGATGATGCGCGACGAATCGTCAGCCAAGCGCGTTTCCGACGTGTTCAGTCCGGTGCGGGCCACGGCCGGCGAAGCCATGCGCATGTTCTCAAGCGATGCCTTGAAGACGCCGCTGATCGTCACGCTGGATTGCGCCAGTGCGAGACCGGGGGCTGCCAGCGCGGCTGCGACTGCTGCGACTAGAAGTTTCTTTTTCATTCGGTAAATCTCCTGTGTAGGTTGCGATTCCCGGTCGGTCCCTTGCGGTCTCCAACCAGACCCCCCGTACCGAGAAGTCGAAGTGATTGTGCCAAACGGAGGCCTTGCGGGACAACTTTAGGGGCGATTTCTTGCCCCGGATTGCAGAGCCTGTTGCATTTTTGCAACAGCAATAAATAAAACACTTAAAAATCAATACACTAAAATTATCAGTAAAAGAGCTTTGCCAAGGCCATTCCGGGGTCCTCGGCGCGCATGAACGCCTCACCCACCAGGAAAGCCTGCACGCCCCGCCCGCGCATGAGCGCGACGTCGGCGGGCGCGAGGATGCCGCTCTCGGTGACCACTAGCCGGCCGGCCGGAATGGACGCCAGCAGGTCGAGCGTGGTGTCGAGGCGGGTCTCGAAAGTGCGCAGGTTGCGATTGTTGATGCCGAGGAGGCGAGTCTTCAGCGTCAGCGCCGCCGCGAGTTCGCCGGCGTCGTGCACTTCCACCAGCACCGCCATGCCCAGTCCGCACGCATGGGCCTCGAGCTCGCGCATCAGGGCGGGTTCGAGCGCCGCGACGATCAGCAGGATGCAGTCCGCGCCGAGCGCGCGGGCCTCGTAGACCTGGTAGGCGTCGACGATGAAGTCCTTGCGCAACGCGGGCCGCGCGCACGCGGCGCGGGCCGCCTGCAGGTACTCGGGCGCGCCCTGGAAATCCTGCCGGTCGGTAAGCACCGAAAGGCACGCCGCGCCGGCCGCCGCGTAGCTCCGCGCGATCGCCGGCGGATC
>JANNWA010000201.1:0-2085 GCA_031408275.1 Pseudomonadota bacterium | reverse complement strand
CCAGCATGCCTGAGAAGAAGACCACCTTATACGCCGCCGAGGGCACGAAGTTCAGCGCCACCGCCGCGAACTTGCCCTCCTGGACCGCCACATCGAAGGCGCCGTCGATTTTTTGCGCCGGGTCGATCACCCGGCCGCCGCGCAGCAGAAGGTCGTATTGCATGCTGGTCTCCGAAAAGTTACTGTCCCGCAGATTGTATCCAATCCGCCCGCCCACCTGACCGATAATGCATTGTATGAATACGACACCCGCATGGTTTGACGACACCCACCGCATGCTCTCCGACAGCCTGCGCCGGTTCATCGAGAACGAAGTCGCCCCGGCCGGGCGAGGCTGGGAGGAGGCGGGATACGTACCGCGCGACGTCCTGCGCAAGATGGGCAGCCTCGGCTTCCTCGGGCTGCGCTACCCGGAAAAGTACGGCGGCGGGGAGATGAACGTCCTCGGCACCGCCCTGCTGGCCGAAGAGCTCGGGCGTTCCTCTTTCGGGGGCTTCGCGGTCACCGTGCTGGTGCACACCGACATGGCCTCGCCGCACCTGATGAACGCGGGTTCTCCTGCGCAGCTCGACCGCTATATGCCCGGCATCGTCGCCGGCGAAAAGATCACGGCGGTGGCCGTCACCGAGCCGGATGCCGGTTCGGACGTAAGGGCGATCCGAACCTCGGCGCGCCGGGACGGCGCCCACTGGGTCCTGAACGGCAGCAAGATGTACATCACCAACGGCGTGCACGCGGATGTGTATTTCGTCGCGGCCAAGACCGACCCCGCGGCCGGAACCAAAGGCATCTCGATGTTCATCGTCGAGAAGGGCACGCCGGGGTTCGCGGTCGCGCGGCCCCTGGACAAGATGGGGTGGCGCTCCTCCGACACCGCCGAGCTGGTGTTCGAAAGCTGCCGCGTGCCGGCCGAAAACCTGCTGGGCGAGGAGGGGCGCGGGTTCTACCAGGTGATGAAGAACTTCCAGAACGAGCGCATTGCGCTCGGTGCGATGGCCATGGGCGAGGCCTCCAGGGCGCTCGAACTCACGCTGGAGTACGTGAAGCAGCGCAAGGCTTTCGGCGCGGTGCTGTGGGACAAGCAGGCGATCCGCCAGCGGTTGTCGATGCTCGCGGCGAAGGTCGAGGCGGGCCGGCAGCTGGTGTATTCGGCCGCCTGGGCGGACACGCAGGGTCGCGACTGCGTGAAGGAGGTCTCGATGGTCAAGGCCTACTGCGGAGAACTCGTCAATGAGGTGATGTACGACTGCCTGCAGTTCCACGGCGGCTTCGGCTACATCCGCGATTCGGCGATCGAGCGCATGACGCGCGATGCGCGCATCCAGTCGATCGGCGGCGGCGCGACGGAAGTGATGCTGGAGGAAGTGGCCAAGAGACTGTAGGGACCGTCCCCGTTCAGTGCGGGTACGCACATACGCGGACCCGCGATTGGGGCATCGTTGCCGGCGATGAAGGCACTCTACCGGTATATCTGGCGGGTCAGCGGCAGGCACCAGGTCTCCCTGGCGTTGCTGGCCGTGGGCCTGTTCCTCCTCCAGCTGGCGCCGCTAGAGTTGCAGCGGCGCATCGTCAACAGCGCGACGCAGCGCGACGAATACAGCGTCATCGCGTGGCTCTGTGCAACGTACGTCCTGGTGGTCTTGCTGCAGGGCGGGCTCAAGCTCGCCCTGAATGTGTACCGGGGCTCGGTCAGCGAGGCCGCCAACCGGCGGCTGCGGCTCGTGGCGAATCCGGTTGCCGGCGGCGGCGCGCCGGCGGACGAGGGCGTCGCGATCTCGATCATCGTGTCCGAGGTCGAGGTGGTGGGCGGGTTCATCGGCGCAAGCTTTTCCGAACCGGTATTGAACGGCGGCATCCTGCTGAGCGTGTTCGGCTACATGCTCTACACGCAACCCTTGCTGGCGTTGGTGGCGATCGCGCTGTTCTGCCCGCAGTTCCTGTTCATCCCGATGCTGCAGGAGTCGATCAACAGGCGCACCGAGTCGCGCATCAAGACCATGCGCGCGCTCTCCGTCGACATCGTCTACGAGGCGGCCGCGCGCGCCGTGACGCGCTAGACAAGGACCTTCCGGCGGCGCGTCGGCG
>JANNWA010000200.1:0-4969 GCA_031408275.1 Pseudomonadota bacterium | reverse complement strand
GCGGATACCGCGCGGTGTAATGCGTTCGATCGGGTCCGAGCGCAGGTCCACGAGCGTGACGTTGTCGCGGTTGAAGGTCTCGAAGTAGTCCGTGTCGATCGGCGGCCGTTTCGCGGCGTAGGGATGGTCGATGTCGGCGAGCGCCTGCGCCGTCTTCGGGTCGCGAACTGTCGCAAGAATGCGGCCCTTGAGAAACTCTGCGGCTGTGTCGTTTGCCGCCTGGTTGATCATGAGGTCGTGGAAAGTGGCGCGGAACTGCAGGCCGCCGGTCTCCCAGGCCGCCTCGTAGATCGCCTGCCGCTCCTCGGGCGTGACGTCGGCGACGTTCCGCTTGGCAATCCTGAAGGCGTGCGCGTTCGGCGTCGACTGCGCAATGGCGCGGATCTCTTCGTGGTTCTCGCGCACCCAGCGCTTGAACTCCGGGGTCAGCGGGGCATTGCGCGCCGGCACGCTGTAGGTCGGAGTGCGCTGGAACACCTTGAGATGCGCCGCCGTTTGCGCGATGACGGGCGCGGCCTGGATGCCCGTCGAGCCGGTGCCGATCAGCCCGACGCGCTTGCCGGCAAGATCCACGCCTTCGTGCGGCCACTTGCCGGTGTGGTACCACTTGCCGCCAAAATCGGTCAGCCCGGGAATATCGGGAACGTTCGCCGACGAAAGGCACCCTACCGCCGCAACAAGGTAAGTGACTGCATAGCGCTCGCCCGCATCGGTTTCGACGATCCACCGGTTGGCCGCCTCATCGTAATGCGCCGAGACGACGCGGCAGCCAAAGCGGATGTCGCGGCGCAGGTCGAACTTTTCCGCCACGCGGCCTAGGTACCTGAGGATCTCGGGCGGCCCCGGGTACCGCTCCGACCACTCCCATTCCTCGTTCAGTTCGCGCGAGAAAAAATAGCGGTAGGCATGGCTTTCCGAGTCGCAGCGCGCGCCGGGATACCGGTTCCAGTACCAGGTGCCGCCGAGGTCGCCGCCCGCCTCCAGCACCGTGACCGAAAGCCCCAAGCGGTCGCGCAGGCAGTGAAGCTGGTAGAGCCCGGCGAATCCGGCCCCGATGACCAACGCGTCGATTTCCACAGCCATGATTCGGGCACCTTTTGTCTGCTCGAAGTTGGAGCGAAAAAGTCTACCCTACGATCGGCGCTTTGGCTCGACAAACAATACCGTCACCGCTTCGCTGCCTAGCGCCGCCGGAGGAGAACGAACGGGAGAAGCAGCGCTTCCCTAGGGCTGCAGACCCGTCTGCCTCTCTTGTCGAACTTGCGCGGATCCCGCAAGCGGCATGGCGAGGGTCGTCCTGGCGGTGCTGAACTGGCGCAGCACCCTGCCCGGCGGTTTGACCTTTACGTAATCCGTGCCGTCGAACACCTGCGTGCCGTTGACCCACACGCCGTGCAGACCGGGCGCGCTTCTGATCAGCCGGCTGGCGCCGGCCGGCAGATCCGCCACACGCCGCGACTTGCTGACATGAATTGTCTGCGGATCGAACAGCATCAGGTCGGCCCACGCGCCCACTTCGATGCGGCCGCGGTCGATGATGCCGTAGACGTGCGCCGGATCGCCGGTGAGCTTTCGAATGGCGTGCGGCAGGCTGAAACGTCCGAGTTCGCGCACCCAGCGGCCAAGCAGGTGCATGGCGTAGCCGGCGTCGCAGAACAGGGTGAGGTGGGCGCCTGCGTCGGACAGGCTGATCAGATTGCCGTCCTCGGCGATCAGGTCTCCGACGCGCTGTTCGTCGACATTCAGCAGGCGCACGATGAACGTGGTCTGCAGGTCGTCGGCGAGGCCGATATCGAGCAGGGCGTCGACAGGATCGACGCCGCGCTCGCGGGCGATCTCCTCGATCGTGCGGCCCTCGAGCCCGCTCTGCGATGGAGACAACGTCACCTCCATCAGATGCCAGGTGCCGTTGAAGATCCGGCCGCCCTCGACCGGCGTGGCAAGTGAACACTTGAACGCGGCGCGAAACGCCGGGTCGGAGAACAGCGCGCGATGGTGCGCCTGGTCACCGTGGGTCGGCCAGGGCGCAATCGTCTGCAGCATGTAGGCGTTGAGCAGGGTGAAGTTCATGTTGAGCGGTTGGCAGGAGGCCTGGGCGTAGACCGCGTGGCCGCGGCTGCGGGCATCTGCGCAAGCGCTCGAGACCTTCGTTGCGTGCTCGGGCTTGGTCGGGTAGTCGAGCAGCGGGCAGTAGATCACCGGCCGGCCGGAGAGCATCGCCAGCTCTTCCATGAAGGAGATCGGCGAGCGCTCGCCGCAGGTGGCCATGGTGACGCCATGGCCGTGCCGCGCAATGATCCGTGCCAGGGCGCGGAATTCGTCGTCGCCGGCCAGCCGCGAAGGCACGGGAATGCCGCCGTAGCCGTTGTGGTTCTCGAAGGTCGACGAACCCAGGCCGATGGCGCCGGCTTGCATCGCGGCATCGAACAGCGCCGCCATCCTCGCAAGTTCCTCTGCGCTCGCTTCGCGTTCCGACCCGGCGTCACCCATCACCACGGTCCGCAAGGCCGAGTGCGAGCAAAACGATGCCACGTTGGGATACACGCCGCGCCTGGCCAGAAAGTCGAGGTAGCTCGAAAAATCGTCAAACTGCCAATCCACGCCTTCGCGCAGCGCGTCAAGCGACATCGCCTCGACTTCGGCCAAGTTCTTGAGCAGCGTATCGCGCGTCGCGGGCGTCGCGGGTGCAATGCCGAAACCGCAATTGCCGATCACCACCGTGGTGACACCCAGTGCGGGCGAAGGCGAGGCGGTGCAATCCCAGGTCAGCTGCGCGTCGTAGTGGGTGTGGACATCGATCACCCCGGGCGCCAGCACGAGGCCCTTGGCGTCGACGCTCTCGCGCGCCGGGCCCAGATCGCGGCCGATGGCGGCGATGCGGCCATCCTTCACACCGACATCGGCGAAGAGCAGCGGGCTGCCCAGACCGTCAGCGACTTCGGCGTTTCGTATGATGAGATCGAACATTGCAGCACTCCTTGTGGTCGCGGCGTACGCGCTCACAGGGCGCGTTTCGCAGGCGGCGTGGCCGATCATACCGTGACTGCATTTGGCGCTCAGTTGCGCTTGCGAAAGACCACGAGGTGCTGCCACGGCAAGGTGCCCACGGTACGATCCCACTCCAACGCGTGCACGGCAGCTTCGCGCTTGATCTGGGCTTCGCTCATCTTGTGCAGCGCCTTGATCGGCACCTGCGGATCCTCGGCCCGGTACTCGACAAAGGCGAGCTGCCCACCCGGCTTGAGGGCGCGGATGATGCTGGCCAGCACCTCGTACGGAAACGCCAGCTCATGGTAAACGTCGACCATGATGGCCAAGTCCACCGAAGACGCCGGCAGCTTTACGTCGTCCTCGGCACCGAGCAAGGGCTGGACCTGTGTCAGGCCACTTTTGCGCACCCTGGTTTGCAGCATGGCCACCATCTCGGGCTGGACGTCGACCGCGAGCACCTTGCCGCCGGGCGCGACGGCCGGTGCCATGCGCCTGGCCAGGTGACCCGTGCCCGCGCCAATATCGGCCACCACCATGCCGGGCTTGAGCTGGAGTGCCGTCACCAGCAGGTCGGTACGCTCTTCGCGCTCGCGCTCTGCACGCTCGAGCCACGCGGCGCTCTGCCAGCCCATGACGGCCGCGATGTCGCGGCCCATGTAGCGTTTGCCAATGCCGTCGGCTCCTGCCGGCACACGGGTGTAGCGCTCGGTGGCATTGCGCGCATCGGCGTGCGTCAGCATTGCCGTGCACAGCAGGAAAGCACCAAGCACAGTGGCGATGAAGTTCCGAGCGATTCGATTCATGGTCCATCCCCCGTGTTCGAAGTAACCGGCACGACCCAACCCCGGCAGCGGCATCAGCGCAATGCCAGCCAGATCTCGTTGCGCCGCATGAACCACGGCGTCAGCGGCCCGTTGTAGCGCGCCAGCACCGGCTCGCCCTGCGTGACCACGCCCGCGGCTTGCAGGGCCGCCTTCAACTCGTCGAGGTGCACGCGGTAGTTGGCCTGCGACCAGCTGCCCGAGTAGCGGATGACTGCCCAGGTGCCGGCCGGCACCACACGCAGCTGCACGCGCGGGTCGATCGGCTCGGGCGCCGTCGCCAGCGTCACCCCCTTGGGCAGGACGAACTGCACCCGCATGCCGCCGGCCACGGCGGCCTGGGTCACGGGCGCCGTCATGTCCATGCGCACGGGCGCGGCGGTCTGCGTCACCGGCGCCGTCATCGCGAACTTCTTCTCGCCCTTGTTCTTGCCGAAGATATAGCCGGCCAGGATGGGGAAGGCCTGGCTGCCAGCGTCTTCGGCCGAGGTGTCGAGCACCACCTCGGCCACGACGTAGGGGGCGTACTGGCGCAACTCCACGGTGTCGAAGGTCCTGATGACCTCGTAGTCGGGTTCTTCGATGGCATGGCTCAACGGCGGCATGGCGGTGAGCGTGAGAAGCAGCAGGAAGCGGCGCATGGTCAGGGTGCAGGCAGGGGCATGAGTCATGGACAATTGAGTGAATTTAGAACACATGAGCTGATTATGAATCGTATAAATGTACTATTCGAACCATGTTGACCAGCAAAGCCCGAAAAGTTGCGGTGACCGGCGCTGGCATCGCCGGGGCCGCTTGCGCGCCTGCGCTGCCGCCGGTCGGGCACGCCGGCTTTCGCGGTAACAAGGCCGCGTGGCTGAGCTGCGTTCCCTGATCGTCGTGCTGGGCGACCAGCTCGACCTGGAAGCCGCTGCGTTTGACGGCTTCGATGCCGGCCTGGACGCCGTCTGGATGGCCGAGGTGGCCGAGGAGGCGACCCACGTCTGGTCGAGCAAGCCGCGTACCGTCATGTTCCTGGCGGCGATGCGCCACTTCGCGCTCGCCCTGCAAGCCGCCGGCCGCCCGCTGCACTACACCCGTCTCGATGCACCAGGCAACGCCGGCAGTCTCGGGGCGCAGTTGCAGGCCGACATCGAGCGCCTGCGGCCGGCCCGCCT
>JANNWA010000199.1:0-2385 GCA_031408275.1 Pseudomonadota bacterium | reverse complement strand
CACGATCCGCCTGAAGCACTACAGCCTGCGCACGGAGGAGACGTACGTCCACTGGATCAAGCGCTTCATCTACTTCCACGGCAAGCGCCACCCGCGCGAGCTGGGGGAGGCGGAGGTGACGGCGTTCCTCAATCACCTGGTGCGGACGAGGGATGTGGCGGCGGCGACGCAGAACCAGGCGCTGTCGGCGCTGCTGTTCCTGTATCGCGACGTGCTGGCCGAGCCGCTAGCGTGGCTGGACGGGGTGGAACGGGCCAAGCGCCCGGCGCGGGTGCCCACGGTGCTGAGCGTGGCGGAGGTGTCGGCGCTGCTTGGGCGGATGACGGGGACGAAGTGGCTTATGGCCTCGATCCTGTACGGCGCCGGCCTGCGGCTGACGGAGTGCCTGACGCTGCGCGTGAAGGACGTCGATTTCGACTACCGGCAGATCGTGGTGAGGCAGGGCAAGGGCGGCAAGGATCGGCGCACTCTACTGCCGGAGGCGGTGATGGAGCCTCTCAAGGCGCACCTCGCGCGGGTGAAGGCGCTGCACGAGCGGGACCTGGCGGCGGGCTACGGCGAGGTGGGCCTGCCGAACGCGCTGGAGCTCAAGTACCCCAACGCCGGGCGGCAGTGGGGCTGGCAGTTCGTGTTCCCGTCCCACAAGTTCTCCGCGGACCCGCGCAGCGGCGTGATTCGCCGCCACCATGTGTACGAGAATTACGTGATCCGGGGCGTGAAGGAGGCGGTGCGGGGGGCGAGGATCAACAAGCACGTCAGTTCCCACACCCTGCGCCACTCCTTTGCCACCCACCTTCTGGAAAACGGCTACGACATCCGCACGGTGCAGGAGCTGCTGGGGCACGCGAGCGTGGAGACGACGATGATCTATACGCACGTGATGAACAAGGGCGGGCGCGGGGTGCGCAGCCCCTTGGACCGGATGGAGAAGCCGCGAGCGGCTTATGCGGCAGGAGTCGCGGGGCGCCCCTAGCGCTGCACCCGGGCGAGGGTGCGCCGCCCCAGCTGCGCCAGCGTGGCTTGTGTATTGGCGCACAGCGCGGTCGAGTCGAGGCCGTAGTTTTCGCAGTGGCGATACAGGTCGCCCTGGATCACGATGACGCGCCGCTCGCCGCGGGGCGCGAACACCATGGTCTGCGGCCCGACGATCCCGTGGCCCACCATCAGCACCGGGAAGTGGTGCTCTTCCCCGTCCGGCGCCTCGACACGGGAATAGGCCCATCGGGTTTTGGCGGCGGCCTCGTCCACGCGCGCGCCAGCGGCCTTGAGCTCCTTAATGACCACCGCGAGGCCGCGCTTGGCGTCGCGCGCGAGGCCCCGCACGCGGTCCGCTTCGGCCACGCACACCGCGACCAGCACGTTGCCGGATTGGTTGGCCTTCGCGATCAGGCCGAACGTCGCCGTCTTCTCGCACCGGACCTCCTCGAGCCGGTTGAACGTCTCGGAGTAGAAGGTGGGGTTGTGCGCCTGGCCGCCGGGGCTCAGGCCCACGCCGTCGGTGCGCAGGACCTGGTAGAGCTCGTAGCCGACCGCGTCCTCGAAGCGCGGCGTTTGGGCGGCCGCAGTGGTCGCGGCCGCGAGCGCGAGCGCGACGAACAGGGTGCGCATCAGCGTGCCGGAGCGGCCGCGCCTATGCTGGTTGGACCACCCGGCGCCGCGCGGACGACGACCGGCGGTGGCCGGAACACGTTCGCGGGTGCAACCATGCCCGGCGGGAGGGTGTCGGGCTGGCGCGTCGGCCGCGTGCCCGCCGCCGCGAGGCGCGCGCTCGCCATGGCGAGGTCTTCGCGCAGCCGGGCGTTGATGGACTTCTCCATTTCGAGGAACTGGACCGCACTGTCCGCGGCGGAGCGCAGCTGCTGCGCCTCAAGCTTGAGCCCGTCCGATTCCTTGCGCAGCGCATCGCGCTCGGCGTGGGCCGCCTTCAGGTCCGCCTGCGCCTTCTGCGCGTCGGCTTCGAGCTGGGCGACCCTCGCGGTCGCGGCACCCGCGGCCTGGTCGCGCAGGAACGCAACAACGCCGGCCGTCACGGCGATGACAATCGATGCGGCTGCAATCCATTTCATTTCCCGTTTCCTCCCTTGTGCTCCGCGGCCGCGCGCGCCGGACCGGTGAAGAATGTTACGCCTTCGCGCCGGAGGACCCTGCGGAAGCTTTTTCCGGCCACACGGGAGCGTGATACCCGAGCGGCACGGGCGGGCGCGTCCAGTGCGGCGGCGTGTCTGGCATCGAGACCACGGGCTTCAGGTAGCGGATGCGGCCGTCGGGCGCGTCGACCTCGGTACAGAGGCGGGCGATCTCTTCCTCGGGGAGATCCCCTGGCACGCCGGCGAGCGCCTGGGGCGGGACGAGCCCCCGGTCGAGGATCCACTGCCCGGTGCGCGC
>JANNWA010000198.1:0-1507 GCA_031408275.1 Pseudomonadota bacterium | reverse complement strand
GCCCTGACCGTCCGTGAGGCGCCCGTCGTCGAGCACCTGCAGCAGCACGTTGAACACGTCAGGGTGCGCCTTTTCGATTTCGTCGAAGAGGATCACCGAGTAGGGCTTGCGCCGCACCGCTTCGGTCAGCGCGCCGCCTTCGTCGTAGCCCACATACCCGGGGGGCGCGCCGAGCATGCGCGCGACCGAATGCTTTTCCATGTACTCGGACATGTCGATGCGGATGAGGTGCTCTTGCGAATCGAACAGGAATGACGCAAGCGTCTTGCAGAGCTCGGTCTTGCCCACACCCGTGGGCCCGAGGAACAGGAACGAACCGTAAGGACGGTTGGGGTCGGACAAGCCCGAACGCGAGCGGCGGATGGCGTCCGACACGAGGCGCACGGCCTCGTCCTGGCCGACCACCCTTTCGTGCAGCTTGTCTTCCATGTGGAGGAGCTTTTCCCGCTCACCCTGCATCATCTTGGAGACAGGGATTCCGGTGGCGCGCGACACCACCTCGGCGATCTCTTCCGCGCCGACTTCGGTGCGCAGCAACTTCGCCTTGGCGCCCGCCGCCTCGCCTGACTCCGCCTTCTTCAGCTGCGCTTCCAGCTGCGGGATCTTGCCGTACTGGATCTCCGACATCTTCTGCCAGTCGCCCTTCCTGCGCGCCTCTTCCATCACCTGGCGCAGCTTCTCGATCTCTTCCTTGATGTGCTGCGAGCCGGCCACGGCCGCCTTTTCCGATTTCCAGATCTCGTCGAGGTCCGAGAATTCCTTTTCCAGCCGCGCGATCTCCTCCTCGATCAGCGCGAGGCGCTTCTGCGAGGACTCATCCTTTTCCTTCTTGACCGCCTCGCGCTCGATGCGCAGCTGGATCATCCGGCGGTCCAGGCGGTCCATGGCCTCGGGCTTGGAGTCGATTTCCATCCGGATCCGCGAAGCCGCCTCGTCGATCAGGTCGATGGCCTTGTCCGGCAGGAAACGGTCCGTGATGTAGCGGTGGGACAACTCGGCCGCGGCGACGATGGCCGGGTCGGTGATCTCCACGCCGTGGTGCACCTCGTACTTCTCCTTGAGGCCGCGCAGGATCGCGATCGTATCCTCCACCGAAGGCTCGCCGACTAGCACTTTCTGGAAGCGGCGCTCGAGGGCCGCGTCCTTCTCGATGTACTTGCGGTATTCGTCGAGCGTGGTCGCGCCGACGCAGTGCAGCTCGCCGCGGGCGAGCGCGGGCTTGAGCATGTTGCCCGCGTCCATTGCACCCTCGGCCTTGCCGGCGCCGACCATGGTGTGGATCTCGTCGATGAAGACGATGGTCTGCCCCTCGTCCTGCGCGAGTTCCTTGAGCACGGACTTTAGGCGCTCCTCGAACTCGCCGCGATACTTGGCGCCCGCGAGCAGCGACGCCATGTCGAGCGACAGCACCCGCTTGTTCTTGAGTGTCTCGGGTACCTCGCCGTTGATGATGCGCTGCGCGAGGCCTTCGACGATCGCGGTCTTGCCCACGCCCGGCTCGCCTATC
>JANNWA010000197.1:0-1659 GCA_031408275.1 Pseudomonadota bacterium | reverse complement strand
CGGTTCCGGTAGGCGCCGGGGGCGAAGCACGCTTCCTCAGCCCCGGGGCGGGTGGCCCATCGGGTCGATCAGCTGGCCGCGCATCAGGTAGAACGGCGACTTGTAGTACAGCTTCAGGTCGTGGAAGGGATCGGTGAGGATCTTGATCATCCAGGCGAGGCCGGTGTTCACGTCGCGGATGAAGAACAGGTGCACCGTGCGAAACAGCAGGCCGCCGACCCCGAGGGCGAGCCACATCAGGCCCACATTGCGGATGAAGCCTTCCTTTCCGGCCGGCGCCTCGAGCAATCCGAACAGCGTCGGCTCCAGCACCAGTGCGAGGGGAGAAGCCGCCCAGATCGCCAGCAGCACTGCCTTGCGCTGCAGGTTGTAGCCGACCTTGATCTCCTCCTTGTATTCGTGGGTGGCGCGGTTGACCACGTCGTAACCTTTCGGCTCGAAGAAGAAATGCCCGGCCTGGCGGGTGGTCATCGACACGAGCCATCCCACCAGCGCCGCGACGGCCGGGCTGATGAACAGCAGGCAATAGGCGGACAGGAAGCTCGCCGCGCTGACGAAATGCAGCGACTGGTTGATCCGGCTGTGGTGGTAGTACCGGTGGTCGTCCCACCGCTGGACTTCGAGTGTGCGCAGGAGCTCTTTCATCGGTTCCTCTCGGTTGAGGCGGCACGGCGCCGCCGGCTCCCCGCAACCTACAAAGCGCGCATGACAATTCGTCGCGGATTGCGTTACGGATTTGCGATGGCGGGTTACATAAAAACGTCACGCGCTTGTCACGCGCGTTTCGCACTCGGATGCAATGCTCGGCGGCGTGCAGAGCGACTTGCCCCCGATCGTGGTCGAAGACCTGCCGGTCACCCGCCGGTCGCTTCGAATCGCGGTGGTGACGGAAACCTATCCGCCCGAGATCAACGGGGTGGCCACTTCGGCGGCGCAATTCGTGGAAGGCCTGCGCAGGCTCGGCCACCAGATCCACCTGGTGCGTCCCCGGCAGGGGCGCGGCGATAGTCCGGAAAGCGATTCCGGCCTGCGCCAGGCGCTTACGCGCGGGTTGCCCATTCCGCGCTACCCCGACCTCAAGATGGGGCTGCCCGCCAAGCGGGTGCTCAAGCGCCTTTGGTCGCTCCACAGGCCCGACGTCGTGCACGTCGTCACCGAAGGGCCGCTGGGATGGTCCGCGCTGCAGGCCGCGCGCCTGCTCGGCATCCCGGTGGTATCCGATTTCCGCACCAACTTCCACGCGTACAGCCGGCACTACGGCATCGGCTGGCTCAAGAAGCCGATCCTCGGCTACCTGCGCAAGTTCCACAACCGGACGCTTTGCACCCTGGTGCCGACGGAGGCGATGCGCGGCACGCTCGTCGAGGCGGGCTTCCGCAACGTCGAGGTGATAGCGCGCGGCGTGGATACCACGCGGTTCGCCCCGGAGAGGAGGAGCGAGAGCCTGCGGGCCAGTTGGGGGGCGGGGCCGGATGACGCGGTGGTGCTGCACGTGGGGCGCCTCGCGCCGGAGAAGAACCTCGTTGCGATTGAAGCCGCGTTCGCGGCGATTCGCCGCGGCTCGCCCCGTGCCAGATTCGTGGTCGTCGGCGACGGGCCGGCAAGGCATAGTCTCGAAGAGCGCTGCCCCGGCATTGTGTTTGCCGGGACGCGCACGGG
>JANNWA010000196.1:0-2218 GCA_031408275.1 Pseudomonadota bacterium | reverse complement strand
CATCGATGCGCTGAAGCTCAACGGCATCGACACCATCTACGGCCTGCCCGGCATTCCCATCACCGACCTGACCCGAAAGGCGCAGGCGGCCGGTATGCGCGTCATCTCGTTCCGCCACGAGCAGAACGCCGGCAACGCCGCCGCCATTGCCGGTTTCATGACACAAAAGCCCGGCATCTGCCTGACGGTGTCCGCCCCCGGCTTTCTCAACGGCCTCACTGCGCTCACCAACGCCACCACCAACTGCTTCCCGATGATCCTGATCAGCGGCTCGAGCGAGCGCGAGATCGTCGACCTGCAGCAGGGCGACTACGAGGAGATGGACCAGCTGGCCATCGCCAAGCCGCTGTGCAAGGCCGCCTTCCGCGTTTTGCATGCCGAGGACATCGGCGTGGGCATCGCGCGCGCCATCCGTGCCGCCGTCTCCGGCCGCCCGGGCGGCGTTTACCTCGACCAGCCCGCCCAGCTGTTCGGGCAGACCATGGAGGCCCAGGCCGGCAAGAACTCGCGGATCGAGGTCGTCGACCCGGCCCCCCGCCAGATCCCGGCCCCGGACGCGGTTCAGCGCGCCCTGGACCTGCTGAAGGGCGCCAAGCGCCCGTTGATCCTGCTGGGCAAGGGCGCCGCTTACGCCCAGGCCGACGCGGACATCCGCGCTTTCATCGAACGCACCGGCATCCCCTACCTGCCCATGTCCATGGCCAAGGGCCTGCTGCCCGACACGCACGAGCAGTCCGCGGCCGCCGCGCGCTCGTACGTGCTGCCCGGGGCTGACGTGGTGATGCTGGTCGGCGCCCGCCTGAACTGGCTGCTCTCGCACGGCAAGGGCAAGACCTGGGGCGGCAAGGACCACAAGGCCTGGGGTGGCCAGAAGTTCATCCAGATCGACATCTCGGCGCAGGAGATGGACAGCAACGTCCGGATCGACGCGCCCGTGGTAGGAGACATCGGGTCCTGCGTGTCGGCATTGCTCGCGGGCGTCGGCCCCAGCTGGGCCAAGCCTCCGGCCGAGTGGACCGGCGCGATCGCCGAGCGCAAGGGGAAGAACCTCGCCAAGATGGCCGAGACCCTGGCAAAGAATCCCGCGCCGATGAATTTTCACAGCGCCCTGAACGTGGTGCGCGACATCATCAAGGCCAACCCGGACGCGATACTGGTCAACGAAGGCGCCAACGCGCTGGACTTCACCCGCAGCATCGTCGACATGTACAAGCCGAGAAAGCGCCTGGACGTAGGCACGTGGGGGATCATGGGCATCGGCATGGGGTTCGCAGTCGCCGCCGCCGTGGTCAGCCGCCAGCCGGTGATTGCGATCGAGGGCGACAGTGCGTTCGGGTTCTCCGGCATGGAAGTGGAGACCATCTGCCGCTACAACCTGCCCGTGTGCGTGGTGATCCTCAACAACAACGGCGTGTATGGCGGCACCGACGTCAATCCCACCGGCGGCCCCGACGTCGCGCCCACGGTGTTCGTCAAGGGCGCCCGCTATGACAAGATGATGGAGGCCTTCGGCGGCGTGGGCGTGAACGCCACGACACCGGCGGAACTGCGTAAGGCAATGGAAGAGGCGGTCCGCTCGGGCAAGCCCACGCTCATCAACGCCGTGATCGATGAAACCGCCGGCACCGAAAGCGGGCGCATCACCAGCTTGAATCCGCAAAGCGCCAAGAAGAAATAGGCCGAACAGTCGGGCGAGGGCAGGTCGCTTTTCATCTGCCGAAGAACTTTTGGAGACAGGTAATGGAAGCACTCAAAGGAGTCCGCATTCTCGACATGACCCACGTGCAGGCGGGGCCGACGTGCTCCCAGCTCCTCGCGTGGATGGGCGCGGACGTGATCAAGTTCGAGCCGCCGCAGGGCGACGCGACGCGCGGCCAGCTGCGCGACGTGCCCGGCGCCGACAGCCTGTACTTCACCATGCTCAACTGCAACAAGCGGTCGATCACGGTGAACATGAAGACCGGGGAAGGCAAGGCGGTGTTCGTCGATCTGCTGAAGAAATGCGACATCGTCATGGAGAATTTCGGTCCCGGGGTGCTCGACCGGTTCGGGTTCACCTGGGAGAAGATCCACGAGATCAACCCGAAGATCGTGATGGGTTCGATCAAGGGGTTCGGCTCGAGCGGGCCCTATGCCGATTTCAAGGCGTACGAAAACGTCGCGCAGGCGATGGGCGGGGCGATGAGCACCACCGGTGAGGCTACGGGTGCACCGTTTG
>JANNWA010000195.1:0-1633 GCA_031408275.1 Pseudomonadota bacterium | reverse complement strand
TCCATAAACCAAGCCGCCACGCTCGGATTCAGCGCGAACTTGGGCTATGGCGTGGCACGCAGTGGACCCTTTTATGGATACCTGAGCGGCAAGACCGAGTTGTTCAATGATTGCTTTTCTTCCGGACCGGGTTACTACGTTCACGAAGTCCATCCGCGACCGCCTAAGACGACGCTGCTACCCGGGCGGGGTATCGAAGGCATTTTGGGTTCGATCCTCAAGGCTTTTGGCCTATAGCCACATCGTAGCCTGCGAACCTCGCCCAGTGCCCTGGCTTGTGTTGTGTTTTTTGCAACAAAACTGACATGGAACCAGCCACAGCAGACGACTTTACGTATAAAAGTTAAACTTTCAGCCTACTCCTCCCCTGCCTCCAGCAACGCAAACAGCGTGCCCACGTTCTCCCGCTCAGCGCGCTCGTAAATCCAGTTCCCCAGCACCACGTCGCTGACCGCGAAGCCGCGGTGCCAGAACACGATGGTTCCGTCGCCAGCCTCGCGCCCGGGTTTGAGCCCGGCGACGATCTGGCCGATCTCGGCATGCAGGTTCTTTTCCGACAACCGCCCGTCCAAGATCATCGGGTGCAGCGCGCCGCCCACCTGGCACTGCGCCCAGTCGTCGACGACGACCTTGGAAGCGCCCGTCACCACCGCCGGGTCGAGCGCCATCATCCATCCGTAAGTCACGACGAGCGCGCCTTTCTTCACGGCGTAGTTGGGAATCAGCACTTCGGGTTTTTCGAGGCGCGTGGCCTCGATAACGATATCCGCACCATCGACCGCTTCGGCGGCGCTGGCCACAGCTTTTGCACGGATGCCGAGTTCCTCTTCGACGCGCGCTGCAAGCCGCTCGCGCGACTCCGGCCGCGCGCTGTTGATGCGGATCTCGCGCAACTTGAACTTGCGCGACAGCAACTGGATGTTCGAGAAAGCCGTGCCGCGCGCGCCGATATGTGCGACCACCGTCGAGTCCTTCGGCGCGAGATGCATTGCACCCGCGCAGGTCACGGCGCCCGTGCGCTGCCAGGTGAGGCTGGTGGCGTCCATGATGCACACGGGCACGCCGATCTCCGGGTCGTACAGCGTAAGCATGCCGACCTCGGAGGGCAGGCCGCGCTTCCAGTTGTCCACGTAGTCGCCGATCACCTTGATGCCGGCGCGCTTCACCGGTCCGACCCAGGCTGACAGGATGTTGAAATGGCCGTTCATCACGTGGTCAAGCATCAGGTGCCCCTTGGGCGGCATCACCACCTCCTTCCTCCCGTGCGCGGCGAGGCCCGAGGCCACCACGTCGATGAGGTCGTCCGGTCCCGGGCTCAGGGCTTCGACCTGGGCTCGGCTGAGCAGGCGGACGTTGATGGTCTTGTTCGGCATGTTCGCTCCAGGCGTGGACGTTCGGCAGGCGGGATGCTAACTTGCTCCGATCACTCACGCGTCGTGTCCAGCGAAATGAACCCCATCCACCTGCACTACCTCAACGCGCCCGACATCGAGGCGCTTGCCATGACCGACCAGGAGATCCTCGACGCGGTCGAGGACGGCCTGCGCGCCCAGGGCCTCGGCCAGACGGTGATCGAGCCGCGCATGCACCTCGTGCCGGACAAAACCTATCCGGGCCATTTCAACGTGCTGCG
>JANNWA010000194.1:0-6513 GCA_031408275.1 Pseudomonadota bacterium | reverse complement strand
CGCAGTCGGCTGCCGACCTGGGGCTGCTCACCGGCGCGTACTTCTTCGCCTTCGGCCTGTTCCAGGTCCCGCTGGGGCTGCTCCTCGACCGCTATCGCCCGCGGCGCATGGATGCGCTGCTCCTGCTGCTCGCCGCCGCGGGGGCGGGCCTGTTCATCACCGCGCAGAGTTTTCCCGGCCTGCTGGTCGGGCGCACGCTGATCGGCCTTGGCGTCTCGGCCGCGCTGATGGCTTGCTTCCAGGCCTTCGTGCTCTGGTACCCGGCCGAGCGCATCGGGATGATGATCGCGATCGCCTACGCGGCGGGCGGGTTCGGCGCCATGGCGGTTTCGGTGCCGCTCGAGCTGGCCTTGCGCGCCTTCGAGTGGCGCTCGATCTTCATGCTGTTCATAGCCGTGACGCTGCTCGTGAGCGCCGTGTTGTACTTCGTGGTGCCCGAGCGGCGCGCGGCCGCCGACCCGGAACCGCTGGCCGCACAGCTGCGCGGCCTGGCCGGCGTGGGACGCGACCCCGCCTTCTGGCGCATCGCGGTGGCTATCGGCACCAGCCAGTGCGCGGCGGTGTCCACCTTCACGCTCTGGATGGGCACCTGGCTGCGCGATGTGGCGGGGTTCGAGCGCGGCGAGGTGGCGCAGGGGCTCATGGCGGCATCGCTTGCGATCGTGCTGGGGTACCTGTTCTTCGGCTGGGTCGCCGACCGGCTCGTGCGCCGCGGCCGGCCGGTGCTGCCGCTGTTCGCGGGGGGCGTCGCGGTGTCCTCGGGTTGCTTCCTGCTGCTCGTGCTGGGGGTGACGTCCGGCAGTGTGCTGACCTGGTCAGTGTTCACCTTTTGCGCCACCGCCGCCACGCTCGCCCACTCGATCGCCTCGCGCCGTTACCCGGTGCGCATGGCCGGGCGGGTGAACACCGCGCTGAACACCTTCACGTTCCTCGGGATCTTCCTCGGCCAGTGGATGGTCGGCATCATCCTCGCGCGCTGGCCGTCCACCGCGACCGGGTATGCTCCCGAGGGCTACTTCTACGGCATGGGCGTGCTGTGGCTGGTGCAGGCGGCCGGTCTCGCGTGGCTGTGGAGCGGGCGGCGGCTGCTGGACCGGGCCGGTTCCCAGCCATAGTTTTTTCTAAAAACGGAATGCATATTGGCTTGCAACCAGCCACTGGAAAGGAGGTTTAATGGATAAAGTTGAACTTTGTTGCCGGATTCCGATGCGAGCCTGAACCATGGCCCGGCTCTTCTCCAACCGCGACCGCCCGTTCGACATGGGCGTGCTGCCGACCGAATTGCTGGCCCGGGATCCCGCCGCGGCGGCCGTCGAGGCCTCCATGCCGGCCGACGCTGCGGCGCCAGGCCCGGATTCGATTGTCGCGGCGATCCCGGAGTACCGCGCCCTGTGCGCGCAGTACCTCGACGGGGAGCCCGCCGCCGCGCGCGCGCCCGTGCCGGACGATCCACTCATCCGCGCGCGCAACCTCAAGGCCTCCGCCTACTTCCTCGATGCCACGCTGGCGGGCGTCTGCGCGCTGGAGGCCGCGGACTGGGCCGACCCCGCGCATCCGGCGCACACCCACGCATTCGTGTTCCTCATTGAGTTCGGCCGTGAGCCCAAGGCCGGCGACCCCGGCGAGGCCTGGATCCGCGGCACCAACGCTGCGCGCACCGACCTGCGCTGCGCCGAGCTGGCCGTGGTGCTCGCCGGCTACGTGCGCGGCCTGGGCTGGCCGGCGCGGGGCCATGTGGCCGGCGACACCCTGCTGTCGATTGAGCGCGTGGCGCAACGCGCGGGCGTGGCCAAGGCGGTGAACGGGACGCTAAAGGCGCCGCTGATCGGCCGCGGCTTCCGGCTCGGCGTGGTGACCACCACCTTCGAGATGGCCGCGGACCTGCCGCTGGCGTCGCTCGACTGGCCGGACGCCGAAACCTACATGGGCAGGCCCGGCATGCGGCCCGGCTGGGAGGAGGCCGAGGAAGCCAAGCGCCCGCTGCACCTCGGCCGCTACCCGATGGAGAAGATCAGGCGCGTGGAGGAGCCCACTACGCTCGTGCTGCGCGACGAGATCCGCCGCGTGCCCAAGCGCGCCGACATGTTCCAGCGCGCGCTGGCCGGCGACCTCGGCGCGAAGCCCGCGGCCGAGCGCCGCCGCTTCGCGGTGAAGCACCCGCTCGCTTTCGCGATGACGCCGCTGATCCGCAACATGGTGCCGATGCAGGGCACTCGCGAGCCGCTTGCCGGCCCGGCCGCGCCGACCGACCCGCAGCAAAACGCGGACGCCATCAAGGCGCTCGGCTATTACATGGGCGCCGACCTCGTCGGCATCTGCCGGGCCGAGCCCTGGATGTATTACTCGCACGACGACGAGAAAGGCGAACCGATCGCTGCGTATCACCCCTACGCGGTGGTGATGCTCATCGACCAGGGGTTCGAGACCATGGAGGGCTCCTCCGGGGACGACTGGGTCTCGGGCGCGCAGTCCATGCGCGGCTACATGCGCGGCGCGCTGATGGCGGGCGTGATGGCCGCGCACCTGCGGCGGCTGGGGCATTCGTCGCGGGTGCACTCGAACGCGTACTCCGAAATCCTGCACATCCCGGCCATGCTGATGGCGGGCCTCGGCGAGCTCTCGCGCATCGGCGAGCTGGTGCTCAACCCGTTCATCGGGCCGCGCTCCAAGTCCGTCGTCTTCACCACCGACCTGCCGCTGGAGGTGGACCTCCCCATCGACTTCGGTCTGCAGGCCGTGTGCGCGATGTGCAAGAAGTGCGCGCGCGAATGCCCGTGTAACGCGATTCCTTTCGGTCCCAAGGTCATGTTCAACGGCTACGAGATCTGGAAGCCCGACGCGGAGAAGTGTGGCCGCTACCGGCTCACCAACGCCAAGGGCTCCGCGTGCGGGCGCTGCATGAAGACCTGCCCCTACAACCGCGAGGACTTGGTCGAGTCCGAGCGCCTCTTGTGGCTGTCGATCGACGTGCCGCAGTCGCGGCGCGCGCTGATCGATTACGACGACGCGACTGGTGGGGGGGAGCGCAACCCAGCCAAGCGCTGGTGGTTCGACCTCGAGATCGTCGACGGCGTGGTCGTGAAGCCGGACGCCGCCAACGAACGCAACCTCGACCTCGGTCGCGGCGAAAAGCTCGCGAAGGCGCAAAAGCTCGCGTACTTCCCGCCGGACCTGCAGCCGCGCGGCGGGACTACGGTCACCACTACGGTGCCCATTGACCGCCCGGCGGGGTTGGCCGCGTATGCGGCGGCCGAGTCGCCTGCCGCGGCACGGAAGCGGCGCAGAGTGAAGCCGGGAGCCGGCTGATGCCGACTGGTCGCATCATGGGCGAAAGATTTCAAGGTCATCGACCAATCAAGTAGCAGGTAGGGATCAGCGGAGCATCTCAAGACATTCAAAACGAGGATTAGGTATGGATCAAAATAGCAACGACGCAAGTACTCCAGTTGCTGGTCAGTTTGCAATGCCATTGCGCGCCACGTTTGGCTTGGGAGATCGTGTACGCAAGAAGTCTGGTGCCGCTTGGCAGGGTCAAGTCGTCGGCTGGTACTGCACGAGACTGACTCCTGAGGGCTACGCCGTCGAGTCCGAATCTCACCCAGGCTCCGTACAAATTTATCCTGTGGCCGCGCTTGAACGCGTGGCCTGACACTTCAATCGAGAGGACGTGCGCCGGCAAGCCGGGTCATGTGCTCTCATCTCAAACGTTCTATCGAAGGTTCAGCACGCATTCCCCATGCCCACCACCTTGCGGGCTGACGGGCACGCAGCCGGGCCTGTGAAACCGGGTTGGAGACCTTGATGCCACACATCCGCATTGCCTGCCGCGCACTCGCGTTCGCCGTTGCGCTGTGCCTCCTGTCAACTCCAGCGGCGCGCGCCGAGCCCGATGAGGAGTTGCTCGGCAAGGCGCAGGGCTATCCGCTGGGCAATGCCAGCACCTGGTACTTCAACCCCAACCGCGTCGGCGCGTGGTCCGCGCTGGACCGCGTGCCGGGCATCCAGACGCGCGCCGTGCCACGCGGAGCCGAATCCAACCCGCTCCCGCGCGCCGCGCAGGCGCCGGCCATCAGCTACAGCTACCAGAACCGCACGTACTCGCTTGGCGACTACCTTGAGCGCCAGCGCACGACGGGACTCCTGATCCTCAAGCACGGCGAAATCGTGGCCGAGCACTACCGCTACGGCCGTAGGGACGACGCGCGGTTCATTTCTTTTTCCATGGCCAAGAGCGTGACTTCGCTCCTGGTGGGCCAGGCCGTCGCGCGCGGCCACATCAAGTCGCTGGACGACAAGGCGGAGAAGTACGTCAAATCCCTCGAAGGCGGCCCGTACGGCGCCACCTCGGTCCGGCACCTGCTACGCATGGGCTCCGGCCTCACGTTCACCGAGCGCTACGACGGCCAGGACGACATCGCCCGGCTCTCGCGCGCGTTGGGGGGCGTGCGCGGCGCGGGTGCGCCGCTCGACGTGCTTCGTTCGATCACCGACCGGCACTCCCCGCCCGGTACGAAGTTCGCCTACGCAAGCGCAGAGACGGACATCCTCGGCCGCGTGCTGGCGGGGGCGACGGGCCGCTCGCTCGCGGAACTCACCAGCGAGTGGCTGTGGAAGCCCATGGGCGCCGAGCACGACGCGTACTGGCGCGTGTCGGTGGACGGCCAGGAGCAGGCCCACGGCGCGTTCAACGCCAGCCTGCGCGACTGGGGGCGCCTGGGGATGCTCCTCGCCAACGACGGCAAGGCCGGCGGCGTGCAGGTCGTCCCGCGCGAGTACCTGCTGGACGCGACCGATTCGAGCCGCCAGCCGCCCGGCTTCGGGCCGCGCGCGGCCACGCCGTACTACGGCTACGGCTACCAGTTTTGGCTGCCTCCCATGCGCGAGCGCACCTTCGTCATGCAGGGTATCCACGGCCAGGCCGTGTACGTGCAACCCGCGACGGGCATCGTCCTGGTGATGACCTCCGTCTGGGACAAGGCCAGCGGCCGGCAGGACCCCCAGCCCTACGAGGAGCGCGGCGCGCTGTGGCGCGGCGTGCTGGAGGCGCTCGGCGGCCGCACCTCGTCTTACTGACGCAAAACTGACCCCGGTGCCGGGTGTACCCTATGTGCGCGCGGCATCCGCGCCATGGAGAACATCAATGCAGACCACGGGAACCCATCCCGAGCGAGACAAGGCCTGGGCGATGCCGCTCGGGGAGATCGACGTCAGCAAGGGCTACCTGTTCGAGCAGGACATCGTCGAGTTCTATTTCGAACGATTGCGTAAGG
The DNA here is from genome assembly GCA_031408275.1 of Pseudomonadota bacterium. Lineage (GTDB taxonomy): Bacteria > Pseudomonadota > Gammaproteobacteria > Burkholderiales > SG8-39 > SZAS-79. The sequence goes on along the minus strand of JANNWA010000194.1, from coordinate 1,243 downwards.
TTGACCCGGTGCACCTCGCGCACAGCAAGCGCTACGGTCCCTACTGGTCGGTCACCAAGTACCAGGACATCATGACCGTGGACATCAACCACGCGGTGTACTCCTCCGAGGCGCCGCTGGGCGGGATCGCCCTCGCGGAGCGGCCCCCGGAAGAGGTGTTCCCGAGCTTCATCGCGATGGACCCGCCCAAGCACGACGAGCAGCGGAAGACCGTCAGCCCGATCGTCGCGCCAGGCAACCTCGCGCGTCTGGAGGCCACGATCCGTGAAAGGGCGTGCCGCATCCTCGACGGCCTGCCGGTGGGCGAGGAGTTCGACTGGGTGCAGCGGGTGTCGATCGAGCTCACCACGCAGATGCTGGCCACCCTCTTCGATTTCCCGTTCGAGGACCGGCGGCTGCTCACCTGGTGGTCCGACATGGCCACCGGCGACCCCGACGGAAACGGGCCGGTCAAGTCGTGGGACATGCGCCTGGCGGAATTGGGCAAGTGCCAGGACTACTTCACCCGGCTGTGGAACCAGCGCGTCAACGCGCCGCCGGGCAACGACCTCATCTCGATGCTGGCCCACTCCCCGGCCACGCGCAACATGGGTCCCAGCGAGTTCCTCGGCAACCTGATCCTGCTGATTGTGGGGGGCAACGACACCACCCGCAACTCGATCAGCGGCGGGCTGCTTGCGCTGAACCGCAACCCCGCCCAGTACGACAAGCTGCGCGCCAACCCGGCGCTGGTCGAAAGCCTGGTGCCCGAGATCATCCGCTGGCAGACGCCGCTCGCGCACATGCGGCGCACCGCGGTGGCCGACGCGGAACTGGGCGGCAAGACCATCCGCAAGGGCGACAAGGTGGTGATGTGGTACCTCTCGGGCAACCGCGACCAGGATGCGATCGAGCACGCCGACCGCTTCATCATCGACCGCGCCCGGCCGCGCCAGCACCTGTCCTTCGGCTTCGGCATCCACCGCTGCGTGGGCAACCGCCTCGCGGAGATGCAGCTGAAGATCCTGTGGCAGGAGATCCTCAGGCGCTTTCCCCGCGTCGACGTGGTCGGCGAGCCGGTCCGCACGAAATCCAATTTCGTCCACGGGTTCATCTCGATGCCGGTGGTGATCCCCGCGCGCAACGCATGAGCGTTGAACATTTCGACGTCCTCGTCATCGGCGCGGGGCTCTCGGGCATCGGGGCTGGCGTGCACCTGCAGAAGCACTGCCCTGGCCGCACCTACGCGATCCTCGAGGGCCGC
>JANNWA010000193.1:0-4442 GCA_031408275.1 Pseudomonadota bacterium | reverse complement strand
GGCCAGGCAGGCGCGCCGGAAGAAGGAATCAATCATGAAGGGCGCCATGATAGCTGAGCCCATGCGCTGTAACACGCGGCGTTTCGCCGGCGCAGCGGTACCTGTCTACTTGTCGACCTCGCCCGCTTTCTCGGCGCCCTTCTGGACCTGCTCCATGGATTGCCCGATCTTCTGCTGGGCCTCGCTCATGGTCTTCTTGCCGGCCTCGATTTCCTTTTGCTTGGCGATCGCCGCAGTGGCTGCGGTACTCGCCGTTTCCACGCCGCAGCCCGCGGCCAGCAACGCTGTCATGACTGTGATTGCGATCCGGCTCATGGGCAGTCTCCGCTGGCGTGAAGGCAGAATACTAACGCGATCGGCTAAAATGTCCGCTTCGGCCCCCGTAGCTCAGTGGATAGAGCGATCCCCTCCTAAGGGATAGGTCACACGTTCGATTCGTGTCGGGGGCGCCAACGAAGAGAGAGAGACCACCCGCATGAAATCCCTCCTTGCCGCCCTTGCGCTGGCCCTGTGCGTGCCCTTCGCGGCGAACGCCGCGCCCATGACGAACGACGACGTGATCAAGATGGTCCGCGGCGGACTCGGCGAGAGCACAGTGATCCAGGCCATCGACGCCTCCGCACCGGCGTTCGACACCAGCCCGGACGGGCTGATCCGCCTCAAGCAGGGCGGGGTGAGTGATGCGGTGATCCAGCGCATCCTGGCCAAGGGTACGGGTGGCGCGCCGGCCTCGCCCCCGGTTCAGGCGCAGCCTCGGCAGCAGCCCTGCGCAGGCTGCGGGACGATCACCTCGCTGCGCGAAGTCGAAAAACCCGGCCAGGGCGGCGCAGGCGGTGCGGTCGCGGGCGGAGTCGTCGGGGGCCTGCTCGGCAACGCCCTCGGCGGCAGCAAGAACCGGACCGCGGGCACCGTCATCGGCGCAACGGGCGGCGCGGTTGCGGGCTACCAGATCCAGAAACACTCGAGCAGTACGAAATACTGGGAGATCGCCGTGCGCCTGGACGACGGCACTACGCATACCCTCACCCAGGACCAGCCGCCCGCATGGAAGTCGGGCGACCGCGTGCGCCTGCAGAACGGCGCGCTCGCGCCGTTGTAGCAAGAGGCCAATTCCACACCGAGAAGGCGGGAATAAACGTCCCGCCCATGTGTTCGGCGGATATGGCTACACTCAGGGCACTACGCCCATTACCGCGCCAAATTGACACCTGACCCCAACCTTGCAGTATCGAAGTACCGCCACAAGGCCGCGGGATACGACTCGAGCGCGCAACGCACGATGGCACTGCGGCGCCAGGTGGTGGCGATGCTGGCGCTCGTACCAGGGGAAACTGTCATCGATATCGCTTGCGGCACAGGCCTGTCCTTGCCCCTGCTCGCGGAAGCGGTCGGCCCCAACGGGCACGTCATCGGCGTCGAAGTCAGCCCGGAAATGCTTGCAAAGGCGCACGCCCGGGTGGCGCAGGGCGGATGGGCCAATGTCCGCCTGATCGAGGCATCGGCAGAGCAAGCCGATCTTGGCGCGCAGTTCGACGCAGCGCTTTTCAATTACACCCATGATGTCCTGCAGTCACCGCCGGCGTTGCAGCGGATCTTCAGCCATGCCCGCCCCGGAGCCCGGATCGCCATTGCGGGAATCAAGCATCCGTCGAACTGGCTGTACCCGCTTCGGCTGTACCGGCTGCTCAAGGCCAGGCCTTACGTCACCACCTTCGCGGGCCTGGACCGGCCCTGGGAACTGTTGGAGCGGTACGTCGAGGGCATGCAGGTGACGCCTGTCATGCTGGGGACCAACTACCTCGCGCGCTGCCGCGCGCGCGGCTGAGAACGATGGCGCGTAAACGCATCCTCGTCGTCTTCCCCAAGGAATGGGACCGCGACGAGTTCTCGCGCGGCGATTACGCGGACTTCGACTTCGTGTACGAAGGATTCGACCTGTTCAGCTTTCCGTCGAACGCGCGCCTGCTCACGTTCGACGTGGTCGGCTTCATCGAACGGCTGGTGCGGCGCTGGCGCGGGCGCGTGGACGGCGTGTTCAGCAACAATGAGTATTTCGGCGCGCCGATCGCGGCCATCGTGGCCGAGCGGCTCGGCCTGCCCGGCACTCCCCCCGCGGTCGTCCTTCGCGCGCAGCACAAGTACTACTCGCGCCTCGAGCAGCACCGCCTCGTTCCCGAGGCGGTGCCGGATTTCTCGGTGTTCCCGTTCGGGGTGAAGGATGCGGCCGGGGTCGGCCTGCCCTTTCCGCTCTACGTCAAGCCGGTGCGGGCCACCTACTCGGTCCTCGCGCGCCGCATCGAGGATTTCGACCAGTTGCAGCGCCACCTGAAGTTCTCGTGGCTGGAGGAACTGATCATCCGCAGGCTGGTGCGCCCGTTCAACGATCTGATGCCCCTGTATACGGATTTCACGATCGACGCCCACCACCTGATCGCCGAAACGCCGCTGTCCGGCCAACAGTTGAACGTCGACGGATACGTACTCGATGGCCAGGTGACTTTCCTCGGGCTGTGCGACGCGGTGATGTTCCCCGGCACCGACCAGTTCGAACGCTTCGTCTACCCGTCGCGGCTGCCGCCCGCCACTCAGGAGCGCGTGCGCGACCTTACCGAGCGGCTGCTGACGGGCATGGGCTACGAGCACGGTTTTTTCAACCTGGAGATGTTCTGGGACCCCGCAACGGACGCGCTCACGCTGATCGAACTGAACCCGCGCCTGGCCTCCCAGCTGGCGGGCCTCTACAGGCGGGTAGACGGCATCGCCCCGATGCGGGTGCTGCTTGACCTGTGCACCGGCAGCCGACCGGACACACACCGCAAAGCGACCGGCTGCACCATCGCCGCAAGCCTGGTGTCACGCCGGTTCGACGGGCGCGCGCTGGAGACCGAGCCCACCGACGCTGACCTCGGCAGGGTCCGGCAGCACTTTCCCGACGCCGCGGTGATGCTCTACCTCAAGCGCGGCCAGGCCCTGGCGCGCGAGATGAAATGGCTCGGCAGCTACCGCTACGCAGTGGTGAACCTCGGCGGCGCGAGCGAGGAGAAGCTGAACCAGCGTTACGCCGAGATACTTTCCATGTTGAAGATTTCCAAGGAGACACTATGACCAAGGGACTGCTCGCCGTCCTGGCCGCCCTGCTGCTGCAGGGCTGCGGCACGGTACACAACACCATGCGCGACGGGGGCGACGAGCGCGTCGCGCTGCGCGGCAACGACCCCGTCTCCTATTTCTCTGCCAGCAAGCCGGCCAAGGGCGATCCGGCGATCCGCTCCGAGTGGGACGGCGACACCTATCGCTTCTCGAACGCGGCCAACAAGCGCGCTTTCGACGCCGACCCGCAGAAATACGCGCCGGCGTGGAGCGGGTTTTGCGCCAGCGGCACGCACTACGCGCTCAAGGCGGCGATCGGGGCGGAGGTCTTCATGGTCTACAAGGGCCGGCTGTACCTGTTCGGCAGCGAGCGCAGCAGGGCGAACTGGCTGATGGACGCCGACGACAACATACGCTTGGGCAACGAGTACTGGGAGAAGGAGACCCGGGACGTCCCCTACCGGTTGCAGAACTTCAAGCGCCTCGCCTTCAAGGTGCCGCACTACAAGACCGACGCGCAACTCGACGCAATGCACCTCGCCCGCTACGGCAAGCTGCCACCCGGCGCACCGCCTCCAAAATAGGCTCTCGCCGCGTGGTGGCGGGTCAGTTGCGCATGCCCGTGCGGAATTCGATGTCGCCGAAGAATGATTCGGTGCTTTCGCCCGTGTTGTCGGTGTCCGCCGAAACGATCACGCTTGCGACAGCGGGCGCCTGGATGCCGAATGCGCGCCTGAAATCCTTCGCCACGTCGCGCTCGTGGGAGACCCAGCGCCCGACCGCCCCTTGGCCGCTGTCGGCCACCACCATGCGAACCCGGTCGGTATAGGCGTTGGGCGCAATAGTGCCCGGAGATGCGCGGCTGTCCCATACGTAGCAGAGCGCCGCGAGCGGCAGGCGCGTGCCCCAGACGGCGCGCGCGAGCGTCATGCGCATCCGGTCGCCCAGGGACAGCGCCGCCGGATCGAGATCGAAAGTCACGTAGAGCCGCAGCGCGAAGTCGTCTCCCTCCTTCGTCGCAAGGTCGCCGCGCGCGACCAGACCGGCTGTCTTCCACCGCCAGGCGAGCACCGGGTGCGCAGCCGGGTCCACCCTGAGGGTGCGCGCGAGTCCCGAGGCCGAGGCAGAGGCGCGCGCCCGCAGAACCGTACGTCCCTCGTCCTGCACGAGCGCGAACTCGGTCGGCCTGGCGCCACCGCCGAATGTCACCGGCTCAAGCCATGGCGGCAGAATTGCGCCCTGCGCAAGGTCGGAGAAACGCATTGCCGCAATCGCGGCGTCCTGCCCGAGGGCGACAGAAGGCAGCAGCGTGCATGCAGCCAGCGCCAGCATGTCGCGTCGCGAAGTCACGG
>JANNWA010000192.1:0-4033 GCA_031408275.1 Pseudomonadota bacterium | reverse complement strand
GCTTGTCACCGTGCGCTTGCGCACCTATCGCACCGGCCATCAAGCACAAGGCCGCCACCACAGAACCTGTCCGCTTCATTTTTCCTCCTTTAGTGTGCATGTCCACCCCCTCCTGCGGGCTTGCGTACGCGTACCTCGCTGGCCGCAGGCTTGCCCTGCGTCGGCATGGACTGCCCGCCTTCGGACTTGAACCTCGCAGGCTCGGCCATCGGGCCGGTCCACTCGTACGCAATCGTTCCAGCCGGGTGCTTGTACCACCCGGGGTCGGTATAGTCGCCGGGCTTCTGGTCGCGGCGCACCTTCAGCATGCTGAACATGCCACCCATCTCCACCGAACCGAAGGGGCCCGTTCCGGTCATCATCGGCAGCGTATTGTCCGGCAGCGGCATTTCCATCTCGGCCATGTCGGCCATGCCGCGCTCGCCCATCACCATGTAATCGGGCACCAGACGGGTGATCTTCTTCACGACCTCCCGGTGCTCCACGCCGATCAGGGTCGGGACATCGTGGCCCATGGCGTTCATCGTGTGGTGCGACTTGTGGCAATGGAACGCCCAGTCACCCTCCTCGTCGGCCAGAAAATCCAGCTGCCGCATCTGGCCGACAGCAATATCCGCAGTGACCTCGTACTGACGGGCGCTCCTCGGCGTCGGGCCGCCGTCGGTGCCGGTGACCAGGAACTCGTGTCCGTGGAGGTGGATCGGATGATTCGTCATCGTCAGGTTGCCTATGCGCAGGCGCACTTTGTCGTTCTTGCGCACCACCAGCGGATCGATGCCCGGGAACGCGCGGCTGTTCCAGGTCCACAGGTTGAAGTCGAGCATGGTCATGATCTTCGGCGTGTAGCTGCCGGGATCGATGTCGTAGGCATTGAGCAGGAAGCAGAAGTCGCGGTCCACCGGATCGATGAGCGGGTGCTTTCCCTTCGGATGCGTGACCCAGAACCCCATCATGCCCATGGCCATCTGCGTCATTTCGTCCGCATGGGGGTGGTACATGAACGTGCCGGGCCGGCGCGCGACGAACTCGTAGACGAAGGTCTTGCCGACGCCGATCGCGGGTTGGTTGAGCCCGCCGACGCCGTCCATGCCGTTGGGCAGGCGCTGGCCGTGCCAATGGACGCTGGTGTGTTCGGGCAACCGGTTGGTCACGAACAGGCGCACACGGTCGCCCTCGACCACCTCGATCGTCGGGCCGGGCGACTGGCCGTTATAGCCCCACAGGTGCGCCTTCATCCCGGGGGCGATCTCGCGCACCACGGGCTCGGCGACGAGGTGGAACTCCTTGACCCCGGCGTTCATGCGCCACGGCAATGTCCAGCCATTGAGCGTGACCACTGGGTTGTAAGGCTGCCCACTGTTGGGTACCAGCGGCGGCTGGGTGCTCGCCTTGTCGGTGCTGACGATCTCGGGCAGCGCGGCATGCGCCACGCGGCTGACTGCGGCCGCCGCGAGCGTCGACCCCGCCAGGGCCGCGCCGCGCAGGAAATTCCTTCTCGATGTCATGTCCATGATCCTTGTTCAGTGGCCCGCGCCGGCTTCGGCGGAGGCGGTCGCGGCCCGGGGCGCCGAGCCCGGCGTGGGCTTGCCGATCAGCGCCATCTGCAGGTCGGCTTCCGCCATCCAGAAATCGCGCAACGCCTCGATCGCGCTGTTCACGCTCGCGATCTGGGCGCGCGCGTCCGCCAGCAACTCGAACACGCCGATCAGCATGCCGTTGTAGCGCAGCAGGTTCTCCTCGCCGATGCGTTTGCGGATCGGAACCACTTCCTCGCGGTAGTGGCGTGCGATGTCCCAGCTGGAGCGGTAGGCGGAATAGCTTTCCCGTACTTCAGAGCGCGCGTTGATCGCGGCCTCGGCGGCGCGATCGACCGCCTGCATGTAGATCGCTTCCGCTTTCGCGACGCGCGACGACCCCCAATCGAACAGCGGGATTTCGAAGCCGATCTCGTAGCCCTTTTTCCATTCGCTGGCGCGCCCACCTTCGAGCACCCGCGCCGGACCGAACTCGAGCGCGTTGATGAAACGGGTGGTTTTGGTGAGTCCGAGATTTTTCGCCAGGGCCTCGGCATCGAGCCTCACCGCCTGCAGGTCGAGCCGCTCCTGCATCGCGAGAACCTCGATATCGGGCAGGTCCGCGGCACTCTTGGGCAGGTCGGGCAGGCGCTCCGGCAGATTCAATTGCGCCTGTTCGCCCCAAACGCCCAGTAGCCGGACCAGCCGCTCGTGCGCCGCCATGCGCGCCTGCTCGGCCCGCGCGAAGTTGAGCGCGGCGTCGGCGTAGAAGCCCTGCTCGCGGGCCTGCTGGATCTTGCCCCAGTTGCCCACGCGCGCCATGCGTCGCGCAAGCTCCGCGGCCGCATCGGCCACGTCCTTCACCTGCCGCGTGTAGCGTACGGATTCCCCGGCCGCGAGCGCGGCATAGTAGGCCTTGCGGGTTTCGGAGCTGAGGCGCAGCACTTCAAGGGTTACCCCGCGCTTGACGCGTTCGAAGTTGCGTGCCTCGATCTCGGAGGCGAGCGGCATCGTGACCAGGGCGAACAGGTTGATCGTCAGCGCCTGCTCGATCTTGTATTCGCGCCCGCCGTGCTCAGGGCGCGATGCGTACAGCATCGAGAAGCGCGGATTCGGCAGCCGCCCGGCGCGGACCAGGTCGGCCTCGCTGATGCCGAGCTCGGCGAATTCCGCCTGCAGGCCGCGGTTGTTCAGGAGCGCCACCTGCACCGCGTCGTCGACCGAGAGGGGTTTCGCGAGAAGCTCGGCGACGCGCTTGCCAACGCTGTCGCGCTGCTCTTCGGTCTTCACCCAGGCGAGGTCCTTGCCGGTGCGCTCCTTGACGGCCTTCTCGACCGTACCGAACCCGCCGTCCGGGCTGAAGGTTGCGCAGCCGCCGAGAGCCGCGAGGACAAACGCGCCCAGCATGATTCGCGCGCTCATTTCCTGCCTCCGGGCATGGCGTGGCTGCCGTGTCCTGCGTGCCCGCCGGAGGCGGGTGCGCCGGGCACGGGCTTCGAGGGCGATGCTCCGGGCTTCGCCTCAGACTCTTGAACTTCGCGCGCGTATTCGCGCCAGCCGCCGATGCGGCGGACCTCGTCGTTGGCCGCCCGCCAGTCACCAACGGCCTCATCGCCCAGAGGGCGGTAATCGGAGAATGTCGAGCGATACGTCGCTGCCGGGACCCGCGCCGCGGGATCCGCCGGGTCGGGCCGGGACTGGGCGCCCGCCAAGGGCAGCGCAGCGGGCACGCCCAGGACGATACATAGCGCAATGACTGTACGGTTTGGACGCATGTCCAGACTCCCTGCAATGGTTCGAAACACCGCACACGCATGTGCGCGGAGACTGCGGCTCAGCGAGCCGCGTTGCGAATCAGAGGGACTGGCGGAGGGGAGGTCGTTCGAGCTGCGCGGGCACGAAACCCGTGAAATGCCGCTCGAAGAAGGCAATCCGGCTCGCGCCATTTGGCGCGAACAAGAACGAAGACCAGGCGGTGGGCGCAATCGAACCGCCCATGCAACAGGCGGCGCAGGCACTGCAGGCAGAAGCCGCGGGAGAAGCCGGTTCCCCAGCGGCGCCCGACGTCGCATCGTGGTCATGGTGGTCGGAATGACCGGTTGCGTCGCCATGCGCGCCGTGCGCTTCCTGTGGCTGACCTGCCGATACCGTCATGGCCTCGCGATGGTCCGGCGCGCAATGCCACATCGCGACCGCGGCCATGCCGCGCAGCGGCAAGGCGGCGAGTGCAACCAGGAGGATGAGGAATTTGAACTTACCGAGCATGGATGAATGCTAACACGCCGAATTGGGCTGGTTGCAAGGCTGTGCTTATACTCGGCAACCACCAATCCTGTAAATCGCGCGTCCGGAGAACCCATGGCCAAGGCAGGCGTAGTTTCGATGGAAGAGGCCAGCCAGCTCAACGGCCTGGAGTTCATCCAGGGCATCGCCTCGGGCAGGTTTCCCATCCCGCCGATCGCCGAAACGATGGACTTCAGGCTGGACGAGGCGGCGCACGGGCTGGCGGTTTTTTCGGG
>JANNWA010000191.1:0-2371 GCA_031408275.1 Pseudomonadota bacterium | reverse complement strand
GCCCATCATCCCGTCCTCGCCTGTCTGCGCCGCGCCGTCGTCCTCCCCGTCCCGAGAGTGCGAGGCTTCGACGTCGTTGACATCGTCTTTGGCGACGTTCCCGTCCATGGCATTCGCGAAGTCGCGGACGTTGGCGCCTCGGTGTCCGGCGAAGGCAAGGACGTCGGCCCGGCGCAAAAAGTGGTGGACGAAATCAAGGCCAAAGGCGGCATCGCGGTGGCCAACGCCGACAGCGTCGCCGAATGGGAAGCCGCCAACCGGATCATCAAAACCGCCATCGACGCGTTCGGGCGCATCGACGTGGTGGTCAACAACGCCGGGATCCTGCGCGACCGGTTCTTTTTCAACATGTCGATCGAGGAATGGAAGGCCGTGATCGACGTGCACCTGAATGGCAGCTTCTACGTTGCGCGCGCGGCCGCCCCCTACTTCAAGAGCCAGGCTTCGGGGCGCTACATCAACATGACCTCGACCTCGGGCCTCGTGGGCAATTTCGGGCAAGCCAATTACGCGGCAGCCAAGCTCGGCATCGTCGGGCTGTCGAAATCCATGGCGCTCGACATGGCGAAGTACAACGTGACCTCCAACTGCATCTCGCCGTTCGCCTGGAGTCGAATGATCGGCACGATTCCGGCCGAGACGCCGGACCAGAAGGCGCGTGTGGAAAAGTTGAAGACCATGGAGACAGCCAAGATCGCGCCACTGGCCGTGTACCTCGCCAGCGACGCATCCCAATCCGTGACCGGCCAGATCTTCGCCGTGCGCGCCAATGAGATCTTCCTCATGGGGCAGAGCCGGCCGCTGCGCTCGGTGCACCGCTCGGAAGGCTGGACACCCGAGACCATCGCCGCGCACGCGATTCCTTCCCTGCAGGCGCATTTCTACAAACTCGACCGTTCACAGGACGTTTTCAGCTGGGATCCCGCATGATCGATTACGCGAAACTCAAGGCACGCAAGTTCCCGGACGTCGTCCAGGCGTACACCGCCAAGGACACGATGCTGTACGCCCTGGGCCTCGGCTACGGCTACGACCCGATGGACGAGCACCAGCTGCAGTTCGTCTACGAGAAGAACCTCTTGGCCCTGCCCACCATGGCCGTGGTGCTGGGCTACCCCGGCTTCTGGGTAAAGGAACCGGACTCGGGCATCGACTGGGTGCGGATCGTGCACGGCGAGCAATCGCTCAAGGTGCACAAGCCCCTGCCCGCCGCGGGGACCGTGGTCGGCGCCAGCCGCATCGTTTCGATCGTCGACAAGGGCCAGGGCAAGGGCGCGCTGTTGTTCCAGGAGCGCACGCTGAAGGACAAATCCACCGGCGAACTGCTCGCCACCATCGACCACGTCACCTTCTGCCGCGCGGACGGCGGGTTCAGCGAGCAGCCCGGCAACGGGCCCAAGGGTGGCGACCCCATGCACCCGCCCAAGCCTGCCGTGCCCGACACCGCGCCGCACGCCGTCTGCGACCTGCCGACCCTGCCGCAGGCCGCCTTGATCTACCGCCTCTGCGCCGACAACAACCCGCTGCATGCCGAGCCCGCGGTGGCCAAGGCCGCGGGTTTCCCGCGGCCGATCCTGCACGGGCTGGCGACCTACGGCGTCGCCGGGCACGCGATCCTCAAGACGTACTGCGACTACGATCCCGCGCGCCTCACCTCGCTCTCGTTGCGCTTTTCGTCGCCGGTGTTTCCCGGGGAGACCATCCGCACCGAGATGTGGCGCGAGGGAAATCGCGTGCAGTTCCGTGCCAAGTCCGTGCAGCGCGACATCGTCGTGCTCTCGCACGGGACGGCCGAGATCGGCTAGGCGGCTCGCGCTACGGCATGGCGCCATCTCCTTCCGTAGATCTGCCCGGCTTCCGCTGCCCGCGGGACGGCAACGCGCTCGGACGCGACGACGAAAGGGCCCGGACCGTGTGGCGCTGCGGCGCCTGTTCCGGGATTTTCGTGGAATCCGCGATCGTCTCACCCACGGAACTCGAGACCGAATCCCCGGCGCCAGCGCCCGGCCTGCCCGCCGGCGAATCCGTATTCGTGGTGGTCGAGGACGAGGAGCCGCGGCAGGCCCTGTGCCCTGCGGATGGCACCGCAATGACCACCGGGGTGTTTCGCGAAGTGCAGATCGACGTCTGCCCACATTGTCTGGGGAGCTGGCTCGACCCGGAGGAAATCCTGAAAGTCCTCGGAGAAGGGTACGTGCCGATGAATCCGGAGGACGAAAAAGTCGAGGCGGTAGTGCTGCCCTTCGTTCAACTGCTTACAGGCATGCTGTTTGGCCGCCTGAAGTGAATTCGCAGCCCGGCTGATCACGCGGGTACAACACGACGAGCTTTTTGTCGCGAAAATTCGAATATCCTGCGCCAATGCGGGTTG
>JANNWA010000190.1:0-2323 GCA_031408275.1 Pseudomonadota bacterium | reverse complement strand
CAAGAACGAGGAATTGTTTGCCGAGAACAGCTGGGTGCAGGTGATGATGGGTCAGGGCATTCGGCCGGCGGCGCACCACCCGATCGTGGGCAAGATGCGCGATGACGAACTGGAGCGGTTTTTGGGCACGATACGCCAGACCGTGGCGCGGACGGTGGCCGGGTTCAACCATCCAAACATCGTCACGCTGTTCTCCGTCGAGGATGCGGACGGCATCCGGTTCCTGACGATGGAACTGGTCGAGGGGGAAAGCCTCGACCGGCACGTGGCGCCGGGCGGACTGCCGGTGGCGCGTGTGATCGAACTGGGTATCGCGATCGCCGACGCCCTATCGGCGGCGCACGAAAAGGGTGTGGTGCATCGCGACCTGAAGCCGGCCAACGTGATGCTGACGCGCGACGGACGGGTGAAGGTCCTCGACTTCGGGCTGGCGAAGCTTGAGGCGACGGTCTCGGAGATGGATGCCACGCAGGCCGCCACGCAGGTCAGTCCCCTCTCGGCCGCGGGGCAGGTCGTGGGCACGGTGCCGTACATGGCGCCGGAGCAGGTGCGGGGCGAGGCCGTCGACAGCCGGACCGACATCTTTGCGTTGGGCGTGGTGCTCTACGAGCTGGCGACGGGGCGACGGCCGTTCGAGGGGGCCACGTTCGGCGTGATCAGCTCGGCCATCCTGCGCGACACGCCCTCATCGTTGTCGAGCGTGAGGGCCGACGCGCCGGCCGACCTCACGCGCATCGTGGCGCGCTGCCTCGAAAAGGAGCCGCGGGCGCGCTTCCAGAAGGCCCTCGATGTCAGCGACGCCTTGCGGGGCGTCGGGCCGACACGTGACGCCGGCACCATCATGAAGATGCCACCCACCCCCTCGACACCGCTGCTCGGCCGCGAGGAGAATCTCGAATCCGCCGCCGAACGATTGCGCGGCGGTGTGCGCGTCCTGACCATCACCGGCTACGGCGGCACCGGCAAGACGCGATTCTCCATCGAACTGTTCCGGCGCCTGGCACCCGAGCATCCTGGCGGCGCGGCCTTTGTTTCGCTGGCTTCCGTCACGAAGGCGGCGGAGGTGCTTCCGACGGTGGCCGTCGCGCTGGACATTGCCGAGGCACTGGACCGCTCCGCGCTCGATGCGCTGGCCACGGTCATCGGCGATCGTCGGATGCTCCTGGTTCTCGACAATCTCGAGCAGGTGCTGGATGCCGCGGAGGAAATTGCGTCGCTCGTCTCCCGCTGTCCGGCGCTGACGGTGATTGCCACCAGCCGAGCGCCGCTCAAGATCGGCGCGGAGTCGGAGTTCGTGCTGCCGCCGCTGGAGGTGCCGACATCGGACGAGACATCACCGGAGACGCTGCGGATCTGTCCGTCGGTCGCACTCCTTCTTCAGCGCGCCGAGAAGGTGAAGCCGGGCTTCGCGCTCACGACGGCGAATGCCCAGGCCATCGCCGCGATCTGCCGCCGCCTCGATGGCCTGCCGCTGGCGCTGGAACTGGCGGCGGCCCGCCTGCGTGTCCTGGAGCCGGCCGCCCTGCTGCAACGACTGGATCATGCGCTCGACCTCCTGACCTCGGGCGATCGCGATTTGCCGATCCGCCAGCGCACGCTGCGCGCGACGATCAGTTGGAGCTACTCGCTTCTCGACGCGGCGGGGCAGCGATTGCTGCGTCGTGTGTCCGCGTTCCATGAAGGATGGACGTTCGAAGCGTTGGAGCATGTCTGTTTCAGCGAGGCCGACCGACACCAGGCGCTCGATCAACTCGATGCGCTCGTCGAGAACGGGCTGGTGCGCGTCGTGGGTTCCGGGGAACGTTACGCGCTGCTCGAGACCATCCGCGCCTTTGCCGCCGAACAACTCCATGCCGAAGGGCAGGTAGATGCCGTCCGGCAGGCGCATGCCGATTACTTCCTCGGAATGGCCGCCGAGACGGCCGCAGGGCTCCGCCGACCCGGCCAGCTCGAGGCCCTGCGACGCGTGCGGAGCGAGGCCGCCAATGTGCTGGCGGCCTGCCAGTGGCTCATCCAAGGCGCCCGCACGGGTGACCTGGTGGCGATCGAGAAAGGGCTGCTCCTCTGCGGACACATGACCTGGGCGTGGCACATCGGCGGCCAGCACTTCACGCAGCGGAGCCTGTTGGACCGGCTGCTGCCACTCGCGTCGGAGCTTCCGCCGAGCCTCGGCCGCGCCCTCTCCTGGCTGGGCGCCGGGATGATTTCCACCACCACGGGCGAGTGGGAGCGCTCGCTGGGCGAATGGTCGCGCGGCTTCGCGGATGGCCGGGCCGTGGGTGACGAGGAAGCCGCCGCCGAGGGAAGCATGGGTGTGGGCTAC
>JANNWA010000189.1:0-14166 GCA_031408275.1 Pseudomonadota bacterium | reverse complement strand
CGTGCCCTAGCTCGCGCTCGATCTCCTCCAGGCGCGTGATGCCGCCGTTGATGACGATGGTGAGGTGCGGAAACTCCTGCTTGAGGCGATGCACGTAGTCGTACTTCAGCGGCGGGATCTCGCGGTTCTCCTTTGGCGAGAGGCCTTTCAGGACCGCATTGCGCGCATGCGCGATGAACGTAGTACAGCCTGCCGCGGCGACTTGCTCCACGAACGAGCGCACGAATTCGTATTCCTCGATGCTGTCGATGCCGATTCGGTGCTTGACGGTGACCGGAACGCCCACCGCCTCGCGCATCGCGCGCACGCAGTCGGCTACCAAGGCGGGCTCGGCCATGAGGCAGGCGCCGAACGCGCCGCGCTGCACGCGCTCGCTCGGGCAGCCCACGTTCAGGTTCACTTCGTCGTAGCCCCATTGCTCGGCGAGCTTCGCGCAATGCGCAACGTCGGCCGGCTCGCTGCCGCCGAGCTGCAGCGCCACCGGGTGCTCTTCCCTGTTGAAGTCGAGGTGCCGGGGAACGTCGCCGTGGATCAGCGCGCCGGTGGTGACCATCTCCGTGTAGAGCATCGCGCGCGGGCTCACGAGGCGCAGGAAGTACCGGCAGTGCCGGTCCGTCCAGTCCATCATCGGGGCGGCGCAGAGGCGGTGGGTGGGGGCGGGGCCGGTCATCGAGCCGGAGTTTAATGCCCCAATCGGGGGATGGGAATTAAGATCAATTAAATCAGGGTTCAATCCCGGCCCCACGCAATTGGCTCGATCCGTCCCGCCTGAACCGCCGGCCGCCGTGTAAGAATTACGCACCGCCAACGGACTAATCCGGCTGGCGCGGTGTTTGTTCCGCGCAAGGTGCAGGTCTTTTGACTGGAGTCCCCATGCTCGATCTCAGCCCCAGCCGTACCCGTCGTGCAGTGCTTGGATACGCCACCGGCGCGCCCCTGCGCTGCCACGCGACGGTTTGCCGCATCCGATTCATTTCCCTCACCATTCACTGAAGAAAGGCTTCCCATGTTCCGCGCCCCGCTTTCCACGCTCCTCAAGTCCCTCCTGCTGCTCTCGCTGTCCGCGACGCCCGCCCTGGCCCAGCAGACCCTCAAAGTCACCACGATTCCCGAAGAGGCCGCCACCGAACAGATCCGCAAGTTCGGTCCGCTGACCAAATACCTCGAGCGCACCGTCGGCATGAAGGTCGAGTTCACGCCGGTGAACGACTACCCGGCTGCGGTGGAGTCGCTGGTCAACAAGCAGGTCGACCTGGTCTGGTTCGGCGGCTTCACCTTCGTGCAGGCGCACCTGCGGTCCGGCGGCAAGGTCGTGCCGATCGCGCAACGGGAGGAGGACACCCAGTTCCGCTCGGTGTTCATCAGTCAGACGGATTCGGGCATCAAGACGCTCGCGGACCTGAAGGGCAAGCAAGTCAGCTTCGGATCGGCTTCGAGCACCTCGGGCCACCTGATGCCGCGCAGCTTCCTGCTCGACGCGAAGATCGACCCTGACAAGGATTTCAAGCGGGTGGCCTATTCCGGCGCGCACGACGCCACCATCGCCTCGGTGGTGGGCGGGCGCGTCGACGCGGCGGCGCTCGACATCACGGTCTGGCGCAAGTTCGTCGACGAGAAGAAGGTCGACACGTCCAAGGTGAACGTGTTCTTCACCACGCCGCCTTACTTCAACTACAACTGGTCGGTGCACGCCGACATGCCGGCGGCGCTGCGCGAGCGCATCACCAGGGCCCTGCTCGACTTGTCGATGGCCAACCCGGAGGGCAAGGAGATCCTGACCCTGAACCGGGCGACGAAGTACATCCCGACCAGCCCCGAGAACTACAAGGGCCTCGAAGCCGCGGGCCGCAGCGCCGGCCTGATCAAGTAGGCCGTCCGCGATGCGCCTTTCCGTCCACGGCCTCGCCGCGCGCCATCCTTCGGCGCCGGCGAGCGGCGCCGGAAGCAGTCCGGCCCTCAAGCCCTTGTCGCTCGCCATCGAATCCGGCGAGCAGGTGGCCGTGGTCGGGCCTTCGGGCGCGGGCAAGACCACCCTGCTGCATGCGCTGGCCTGCGCCTTGAAACCCGTGGCGGGGCGCTTCGAGCTCGACGGCATCGACCCCTGGTCGCTGCCGGTTTCGCAGTTGCAGAAATTACGCGGGCGCCTGTTCCTGGCCCCGCAGGCGCCGCCGCTGCCGCCGCGCCAGCGGGTGATCACCGCGGTGCTGGCCGCGCGCCTGCCGCAGCAATCGCTGGCGGCAAGCCTGCGCTCGCTGTTCTATCCGACGCACATTGCCCAGGCCGAGGCGGCGCTGGCCCGGTTCGACCTCGCCGGCAAGCTCTGGGAGCGCGTCGACCGGCTCTCGGGCGGGGAGCGCCAGAGGGTCGGGTTGGCGCGTGCCCTGGTGTCCGCCGCGAGCTTGTGGCTGGTGGATGAACCCCTGTCCTCGCTAGACCCGTCACGCGCCGCGCTGGCGATCGAAACGCTCACGAGCGCGGCACGCGAGCGCGGCGTGACCCTGGTCGCCTCGCTGCACCAGGTGGAAGTGGCGACGCGCTTTCCTCGCGTGCTCGGGATGCGCGAAGGCGTATTGCAGTTCGACCTGCCCGGAGCGCAAGTGGGCCGCGAGCGGCTGGCGGCGCTGTATGCGCAGCACGAGCACGAGTTGCTGGGGCCGGCGCCTGCGCCTGTCGACACGCACGCCGAGGGCCCGCGGCCCGCGGCGATGCACTGCCGCTAGTCCGGCGGCGCGGACCGATGTCGGCGGTACTTCCTTCACCCCACCTGCGCGACCCGGCCTGGAGCGGGCGCGTGTTCTGGGCGCTGGCCGCGCTGGTGCTGATCGCGCCCGCGCTGGTGGCCACCGAGTTCAAGCCGTGGATCCTGTTCGAGCCCGATGCGCTCAAGTCCACGCGGCGTTTCGTCGCCGATTTTTTCCCGCCCAAGCTCGAGGGCGAGTTTCTCCTTCTGGTGCTGCGGGAGTGCTGGCGCACGGTGGCGATTGCCACCGCCGGCATGGCGCTCGCGCTGCTGATCGCGATTCCGCTCACGCTGCTCTCGACCAGCGTGCTGTCCGTGTCGGCGCTGACCGGGCGCATGCATGCGCTGCCCTTTGTGTTGCGCCAGGGCGTTCGCGCTCTGCTGATCCTGCTGCGCAGCGTGCCCGAGCTGGTGTGGGCGCTGGTGTTCGTGCGCGTGGTCGGCCTGGGCCCCACCGCGGGCGTGCTGGC
Organism: Pseudomonadota bacterium; assembly: GCA_031408275.1. Lineage (GTDB taxonomy): Bacteria > Pseudomonadota > Gammaproteobacteria > Burkholderiales > SG8-39 > SZAS-79. Next base: position 10,956 of record JANNWA010000189.1, on the reverse strand, counting down.
GATCGCGCTCACCTATGGCGGCATGCTCGGCAAGGTGTACGGCGAGATCCTCGAAAGCGACGACCCGAACGCCACGCATGCATTGTTGCGTAACGGCGCTGGGCGCCTGCAGGCCTTTTTCTATGGCCTGCTGCCGCAGAGCGCGGCCGAACTCACCAGCTACACGGTGTACCGCTGGGAGTGCGCGATCCGCTCGTCGGCGGTGCTCGGCTTTGTCGGCGCCGGGGGCCTGGGCCAGCAGATGGACAACTCGATGAAGATGTTCCAGGGCGCGGAGGTCGCGACCATGCTGATCGTGTTCATGCTGCTGGTGGGCTTGGCCGACTACGCCAGCGCCTGGCTGCGCAGGGTGCTCGCATGAAGCCGCAGCTGCCCACGCCGGTCATGCCTGCGGCAAACGAGTCCTACCTTCTGCCGCCCAGGCTCTTCGATGCGCGTTGCGCGGCCTGCTGGTTCCTGCTCGGGCTCGCGGCGATGACGGTGGCGAGCTTCTGGACCCTGGACCTGCAGTGGGCCAAGTTCATCTCCATGGACGCCGCGCGCAAGATGGGCCGCTTCATGGCCGAGTTGATGGCGCCGACCGGCGAGGCCGTGTTCCTGCGCAAACTCGGCATCGCCGCGCTCGAGACCATCGCGATGTCGGCGCTCGGCACGCTGCTCGCGGCCATCGCCGGACTCGCGCTGGCCCTGCCGGCGAGCCGGGTGCATGCCGGCGATCGTGCGCTGGCACGCACGCCGACGCGCCTGCTGCTGAACGGGCTGCGCTCGATTCCCGAACTGGTGTGGGCGGCGCTGCTGATCATCGCCGCCGGCCTCGGGCCGTTCGCGGGAACGCTCGCGCTCGCGCTGCACACCACGGGCGTGCTCGGGCGCTTGTTTGCCGAAGCGATCGAAAACGCCCCGCCCGGGCCGGCTTTCGCGCTGCGGGTGCAGGGCGTGCCCGAAGGCCGGGTGTTCCTGTACGCGACCCTGCCGCAGATCCTGCCGCAGCTGATGTCCTACACCCTGTACCGGTGGGAGAACAACATCCGCGCCGCGGCCGTGCTCGGCGTGGTCGGAGGCGGGGGCCTCGGCCAGATGCTCGCTTTCCACATGGGTCTCTTTCACATGCGCGAGACCAGTTCCATCCTGATCGCGATGATCCTGCTGGTGGCGATGGTGGATCTCGCCTCGTACCTCTCGCGGCGGATCCTGCAGCGCTAGGGCGCGCGTCGGGCTTCGCCGGTATAGTCGCCTGCCTGGTGACGCCAAACTAGACAACAGTTCAATCATAAGAGGGTAGCGCCGATGGGTACTGTTGTTGATGCCAATTCCGAAGTTCGGGGCGCCCGCGAGCCGGCCGGAAAAAAGCTTTTCACGTTCGCGGTGGTCGCCGACACGCACGTGAACGAGCACGAGGAGCGTTCGGCGTCGCCGTTCGAAACCAACGCGCGCGCCAATGGCCGCGCACGGTATGCGCTGGCCGAAATCGCGGCACTCGATCCCGCGCCGGAGTTCGTGGTGCACCTGGGCGACATCGTGCACCCGATGCCCGGGCTCCCCGTGTTCGGCGAGGCGGCGCGCCGCTTCAAGGAGATAGCGGCCCCGCTGCGCGTACCGCTTCACCTCGTCCCGGGCAACCACGACGTGGGCGACAAGGCAGTGGACTGGATGCCGGCCGATATTGTGTGCTCGGACTACGTATCCCGTTACCGCGAGACTTTCGGCAAGGACTACTACGCGTTCGACAGCGGCTCGCTGCGCGGCATCGTCATCAATTCGTTGTTGATGAATTCGGACCTGCCGGAGGAGGCCGAGCAGCGCGCCTGGCTCGAGTCCGAACTCAAAGCGAGCGCCGGCCGGCGGATTTTCGCCTTTATCCACTATCCCCCATACGTGCTCGCACCCGACGAGCGAAGCACTTACGACAATATCGACCAGCCCGGGCGGGCGTGGCTGCTGGACCTGCTGCGCAAGCACAACGTCGAGGCGATGTTCGCCGGGCACGTGCACAACTTCTGGTACGACGTCCATGGGGAGACGGAGATGTACCTGCTTCCCTCTACGGCTTTCCTGCGGCACGACTACAGCGAGTTCTACCGGGTGAACCCCGGCAACGAGTTCGGTCGCGGTGACGTCGGAAAATTCGGCTACTGCGTGGTGGACGTGCATGAGCGAGGGCACGTCATGCGCCTTGTTCGCACCGACGGCCGTACACAACCGCCCGGGACGGCCTATGCGCCGCGCCGCGTTCCTCCTCCCGCGAGCGTGAAGGCCGCGTCATTTACCGGCGTCGGCGTCGAGCTGCGGCACCCTTGGGCGGAAGTCCTCGAGATCCCGTCCACGGGTGGGGTGCAGGAGTTCGGCCGCAAGCCGGCCCGCAACGACTATCCGGTGATGGCGCTGTGGGAGATGGGCGCAAGGTTGCTGAAGGTCCCGGACCACGACATCACGCAGGCCTCCGTGCGCGAGCGGGCGAAGCTGATGCATGCCGTCGGCCACCGGTTCATCGCCACCTCTTTCGGGGTTCCGCGCGCCGGGTTTGTTGCCGCGCTGGAGGAAGCGCCGGGGATCCTCGACGCGCTGGAGGTCAATATCAGCGGAGCGGCCCTGCAACGCGAAGCGGGGCGGCTGGCGGAGTTCCGCAAGAAGGTTTCCGTCCCCCTCTACTGGGCCAAGCTCAGGATGCACGAGGACGCGCGCTACGACGGACAGCACGTCAGCCATTTCATCAAGACGGGCCTCACCTTGCCCGAGCTGGACGCGGTCGAGGCAGTGATGGAGGGCGCGGGTGTCCGCGGGCTTTTCGAGGGCGTGGTCGTGCGCATCGATCGCGACCTGGACCTGTTCGCTACTGCGGCGAGGCTCGGTGAGTTTGCGGCGCAATCGGGCCTGGCGGTACTCGGCGCGATCAAGCTGACCGACGCGAGCATTGCCCGGTGCCGCGACGACGATGTCGATACTGCCCGGCTGGCCGCGGAGGCGCTCCTCGCTGCGCGGCTCTCGCCCCGGGTTCGCTACGTGTTCGATACGTTCATGGATGTCGACCGGGGCTATTTCCCGAGGAACGGGTTCATCGATCGCATGTTCAATCCGCGTCCGGCGCTGCGCGCGTATGCCGCGATGTCGCACCTGCTGGGCGACGGTGCGGGAGTGATTGTCGACCCCGTGGCGCGCGAAGGGGTGCGCACGGTTCGCTTTCGCGTCGGTGGTGTCTTGCATGTCCTCGTATCCGGAGTGGATCGGACAGCCGCAGGAGCGCTGGCGAAAGCGGCCGGTGCGCAAGGCGTTCTCGACCTGTGTTCCGGCCAGTTCGTAACGCTTGCGGCCGGACAGGGTGACGCCAAACCAGGCCTGTGGGTGCTGACGGACGTCGCGAACTAGAGTGGCGGTATCGGCACAGCCCGCGAGGTCGGCGGGACGGGGAGCCGTACCGCGCGTATAGAATAGCCGCCGGAGAGAGGAGACCCCACATGCCAACCAAGACAATCCGTTTCATCCGCTTGCTGTGCGCGATCGCCGCGCTCGGCGCCAGTGGGGCTGCCGCTGCGCAGGCCTGGCCGGCCAAGCCGGTGCGGGTGATCGTGAATTTCCCGCCAGGCGGCGCGGCGGACGTGATTGCGCGCGCGGTCGCGCCGGGCCTGGGCGAATCGCTCGGGCAGTCGGTGCTGATCGAGAACCGCCCGGGCGCCAACGGCAACATCGGCGCCGAGGCGGTGGCGCGCGCGGGCGGCGACGGCTACACGCTGCTGATGGCCTCGGGCGGCACCGTGTCGGTGAATCCGCAGATCTACGCCAACATGAGTTTCGATCCAGCCAAGGACCTGCAGCCGGTGGCCGCAGGGGCGCGCGTGCTCGTGTACCTGCTCGTGCGCCCCGACGTGCCGGCGAAGAACGTCGCGGAGCTTGTCGCCTACCTGCGCGCCAATCCCGGCCGGCTGGCCTACGGTTCCCCTGGGTCCGGCAGCTCGCCCCATCTCGCCATGGAGATGTTCAAGATGAACGCCAAGGTGTTCGCCGTGCACGTCCCCTACCGGGGAGCCGCGCCCGCGCTTACCGATCTCCTCGGCGGCCAGCTGCAGTTCCTGTTCGATCCGGGCCCGGGCCTCACGCACGTGCGCTCGGGCAAGCTGCGCATCCTGGCGGTGGGCAGCCCGAAGCGCTCGCCGCAGTTCCCGGATACACCCACGCTGGCCGAATCGGGCATGCCGGGTTTCGACGCCGATACCTACTTCGGCTTCTACGCGCCTGCGGGAGTGGGGCAGGAGATCGTGATGCGGCTCAATCGCGAAATAAACCGGCTCCTCGTGACGCCGCAGGTGCGCGAACGCATCGAAGCGCTCGGCGGCGAGCCCTCGCCGATGTCGCCGGCCGAGTTCAACGAGCGTACGCGCATCGACCGGGAACGCTTCGGCGTGGTGATTCGCGCCGCCGGCATCAAGGCCGACTGAGGCAGGCCCCGGTTCAGGCGCCCGGCCGCGAGTATTGGCCGGGCGGAAAATCTTCGCGCCGCTAAGCGTGCCAGCGCACGGCGCGTGCCATTTCCGCAGGCGACACTCCACTTGAGGGCTCGCCGCTTCGGCCGCCCGAACCTACCGGGTGGGCAAGCGCCATGCGACCATGCAGATCTGAACAACCAATTGCGCTGCGCCTCGCGCGCGGCGTTCTCGCGGTCGCACTGGCCCTCGGCGCTGCCGCGGCTTCTGCGCAGGGGGTATACCGGCAAGTGGACACGGTCGGCCGTGTGAACTTCACCGACCGTCCCGAGGCGCCGATCGTGCAGCGCGAGCTCGAGCCCCTTCCCGGCCAGGCGGCATCGGCGTCCGGGATTCGCGGCCGCAGCCCGAAGCTCACGGCGCGCGCAAATTCGATCGATCGCAGCGAAGCGAACCGTCGCCTGCTGCAGGCACAGCGCGAGCAGGCGCGCGGCCCCGACATGCAGCACGGCATCCCGCCCACGGCGGAGAAGGTTCCGGGTGACCGCCGCCGTGCGCGCGTGATCACCCTGCAGCGCAATGTGGATGCCGCGCGGGCCCGCGTTGCCGAAGTCAACAGCCCGGACCAGGCCAGCGGCGTCTGATTCAGTTACGGCGCACAAAAGAAAACGGCCCGCGAGGGCCGTTTTCACATCCGGTGAACGACCCGGAAGGGGGAACCTTACTTCTTGCCGACCTCGTGGCCGATCACGCCACCGACAACGGCGCCCGCCGCGGTACCGACCACGCCGCCGCCGAGCACTGCGCCGCCGACCGCGCCCACGCCGGCGCCGACTGCCGTCGACTTGTCCTGGCTCGACATCCCGGCGCAACCGCCCAGGCCGAGCAACGCCGCGATGACCACCGTACCCACTGCATTCCTGCTGAGCTTGTTCATTTGAACCTCCATGTACAGCCTTGTCCTGCACGGCTGCCGGCCGGATGGCCGGCGGCCACTGAATCCGCTTCCAGAATCTCCCTAGCTCTTGCCGAACGTGGCCTTGGCCTCGTCCAGGCAGCGCGTCTTGGCGTCGCCCGCGAACGTGCCGCACTTCTCCTTGGCCACCGCATACTCGGCCTCGCGCTTGTCGGCGGCCCCGTCCTTGCGTGCGTCGTACTTCTTGTCGGCCGCGGTAGTGTTGGCGTCGGTCACCTTCAACTGCGTCTTGGCATCGGCCAGGGCCGCGACTTCAACGGCTTTCGCTTCCTTGACGCAGACGTCCTTGACGTTGCCTGCCGCGTCGTCGCAGCGCTCCTTGGCGACCGCGTAGTCCGCCTTGGCCCGCGCAGTGGCGGCCTTGTAGCGGTTCTTGCTGCTCGGCTGGTACGTGGCGGTGAGCTCGGCCTTGCCCACGCTGGATTTGCCGTCGGCCTGCAGCATGCAAACGTCTTTCGCGTTCCCGGAGAGCGACTTGCAGGTCTCCTTCGCTGCCTTGAGGTCGAGCGCAATCCGCTCATTGCCCGATTTGTACTCGGCCTTGGTCATCTCGACGGCCCAGGCAGCGGAGGTCATGCCGATGCCTGCGGCCATCGCGAAGACGCCCAGGGCGGCGCGGTTCATGACAGGTCCTTCTGCTTGCCCTGCCAGGCGCTGAGCTGCTTTTCCACTTCGTCCTTGGAAAATCCGTACGCTTCCTGGATCTTCCCGGCCAGCTGGTCGCGCTTGCCCGCGATGACATCGAGCTGGTCATCGGTGAGCTTGCCCCATTGTTCCTTGACGCTGCCCTTGATCTGCTTCCAGTTTCCTTCTACGCGGTCCCAGTTCATTTTGGTTTCCTTTTCCGTGGTTTGATCGGGTTACATCTTGCTTTTAACGTCGCGCGCGGTGTCCGAGGTGGCTTCACCTGCGCGTCCGAGGTCCTTGCCCATGCCTTCGACCGTGTTGCAGGCCGACACCGAGCCGAGAACGCCGGCCAGCATGAGCAGTGAGAGGATTCGCTTGAGCATGATTTTTCTCCTGGTTGGGTTCGGGGCTAGCGGACGATCCGCGTGCCGATGACTTCCACTTCGACGCGGCGGTCCGGCTGCAGGCAGGCGATGACTTTCGCGCTCTTCGCGCCGGTGCAGTCGCCGGCCTTGGTAACAGGCTGGGTCTCGCCTTTGGCTTCGGTGTGCATGCGGCTGTTGGCCACGCCCTTGTCGAGGAGATAGGCCTTCACCGTCGCGACGCGCCTTTCCGACAGGGACTGGTTGTATTCATTGCTGCCGAACCGGTCGGTATGGCCCACGGCGATGATCGTCTCCGGGGTGATGTCCTTCAGCTGGCTGACGAAGCTGTCGAGTGCGCTCTTGCCTTCGGGGCGCAGCACGGCCTTGTCGAAGTCGAACAGCGCATCCGCGTCCAGCGTTACCTTTTGCGCAACGGGCATGGGCGAGGGCGGCGGCGTCACGGCGGCCACGACTGCGGGCGCGGGCGCCGGCACGGCGCGCTGGGCGATCGGCTGCGGCGCCGATGCACGGTAGTTCGGATCGCATTCGGCGGTCGAGACCGGCGGCGGGCCGAAACCCGAATGCCAGCACAGCCCGAAGCCGCTCTTGTAGACCTGCTGGGCCTGCGTGGTCCAGATTTCCCGCTGCGACGGATCGTTGAAGGCGCTCTGTGCCTGTACCGCGTTCGACGCGAGGCCGAGCGCCAACGCGCACGCGACAGCGGCTCCGATGTGGTTCCTGGTGAATGAGTTTTTCATGATTTCCCTTGGTGAGTTGAGGATCGGCATGGGTGCCGGTGCTGCGTGGATCATCCCGAACTCTTTTCCCGGGAATGCATCGATTGTCCGCGCGGCGCGCTGGACGGTCTGTGCGCAGTCGCACACATTCGAAAACTATCCGTGCGTGGAGATCGCCTCGGCGAACAGCTGCGGCAGGCCATACCCGATGGCCGGGTCTTCGAGCGCGTCGATGGTGATGAGCGGCGCGCCGGAACGGACCGCGCCAAAGATCGTGGCGAACGACACATCCGCGGCGTCGCGGCCTGTGCCGATCCGCACGAGGCCGGTGCGCGGCACCACGCCGCTGGGATCGAACAGGTACCAGCGATCGCCCAGCCACGCTTCGACGTAGGCATGGAAATCCGTGGGCCCGAGCGCCGGGTCCGCGCCATAGTCGATGCCCGTGACGAAGCGCGCCGGGATGTTGACCGCGCGGCACAGGGCGATCATCAGGTGGGCGAAGTCGCGGCACACGCCGACTTTCTGTTCGAAGGTGTCGATGGCCGAGGTGCTGCTGTTCGAACTGCTCGAGGTGAAGCGCGTGCGTCCGCGCACCCAGTCGTTGATGGCCTGCACCCGCCCGTACCCCTGGCGCAGGTAGCCGAACTCGGCGGTGGCCAGCGCATAGAACCGGTCGGACTGGCAATAGCGGCTCGGGTACAGGTAAGGCAGCACCGCGAGCGGCAGCCGGGACACCGGAACTTCCGCGATGTTGGCCGGCGCCTCGAGGTGGTGCGCGATGTCCACGGTCGCGTCGTAGCGGACGTAGAGGTCGCCGGGATCCGCCCGGAGCCGCACGAACCGGCTCCCGGTCGCCGGATCGGCCTCGATCGGCGGCGAGGAAAGCGGGCTGAGGTACAGGTTCTCCGAGATCACCGCCTGGCGCGGGGTGTGCGCTGCATGGATGTTCAGGATGAAGTCGGCGGGCCGGCCCTCGACCCGGTAGTGCAACTGGATCGAGAAGCGCATCCGTACCATGGGATCTCCCTTGCCCGCCCGTGGCGTCAGATGACTTTGCGGCCGCTGATGATCCTGAGCAGCACCACGACGATGGCGATTACGACGAGGATGTGGATGAAACCGCCCATGGTGTAGGCGGTGACCAGCCCGAGCAGCCAGAGGACGACGAGGACTACGGCGATGGTGTAAAGCATGGGAGGGCTCTTTGGGTTGGGGTTCGGAACGGGGCTACTTCTTGACGCTCATGCCGTTGGCGACCGACGTGACGCCGGGCACCGCGATCGCGAGTTCGGTCGCGTGGTCGATCTGCTTCTGGCTGTCGACGAATCCGCTCAGCTGCGCCTCGCCCTTGCGCGTCACGACGGCGATGTCGAAGCTCTTGATGTTCGGGTCGGCGAGCAGGGCGGACTTCACCTTGGCGGTGATGATGCCGTCGTCGACGCTGTTGCCGACGGTGGCCGCGTCGACCTTGAGGTCCATCTTGTTGGAGACGACCTTGACGCCTTCGACGCCGCGCGCGACCAGGATCGCTCGGTCGACCTGCGCCTGGTTGCCCACGAATCCGCTCAGCATGACTTCGCCGCTGCGCGTCTCGACCTTCAGGTCGAAACTTTTCACGTCCGGGTCGGCGAGCAGCGCGGACTTGACCTTGGAAGTCACCACCGAGTCGTCGATGGTGGTGCCGACGCTCACGGTGGCGGGGGCGTTCGTTGCGGAGGTCGCCGGCGGGTTGTCGCATGCCGCGAGGAGGAGCAGCGCCGCGGAAACGATGACGGCCAGCGCGGCTTTCGGGGGTGTCTGGCGGGTGATGATTTTCATGTGTATGGCCTCAGGTTGCGTTCAGTTTGCAATGCGGGCGGAAGGCTAGAGCTGTACGAGGACGCCGTTTTCGACGCGGACACGCGCACCGACCGCGAACCCGGGCTGGGCCGGATAGGAGAAGGTCTGCGAGCCGCCGTTGTCCAGGCGCACCACGGCTTCATAGTGCTTGGTCGTCTTCATGCGCTTCTCGATCTCGTTGCCGGCATAGGCGCCGCCAGCCCCTCCGGCGACTTCGGCCACCGTGGTGCCGTGGCCGCCGCCGATCTGGCTGCCGATCAGCACCCCGGCGAGTCCCCCCGCGATCATGCCGATATAGCTGCCTTCGCCCTTGACTTCGACCAGGTTGATGGCTGCGACGACTCCGCAGTTCGCGCACACGCTGGCCGCCTTGCGGGCGCTCGATCGCTGACCCGCATTCGGCTGGAGGGGCTGTCCCGCCGTGGCGCTGGTTTCACGGTCCCCGATGCGCAGGGTCGCCGTCACCGCCGATCCGGGCGCTATGCGGTCGCGGCTCTTGATCATGTAGGTGCCTTCATAGACGCCGCGCCGGGTCTCATTCAGGACCAGCTTGCCTTTCACGCCGGCAATCCGCGCGCTCGCGTTGGCGCCCGGTGTGCCCTGCAGGGTCAGGTACATTTCCTCGCCGGCCCCGAGGCGCGGCGGCGCGTCCACGTCGAATTTTTCGATGCGGGGTGCTATGGCGGCGGCACGTTGCGCAGCGGAAGGGCTCGCGTTCGCGGATCCGATCATGGGCTCATCGAGCACCACGCTCGTCACCCGGTTGCCTACGCGCAGGTTGACCGTGGCCTTGCTCTCGGCCGTGATCCGGTCGCGGGAGCGGATCGTGTAAATGCCCTCGTAGACGCCGGGTTCAGTCTCAACGAGCGGCAAGTCTCCCGTGGCGCCGGCGATCTGGACCGCGGCCGTTCCACCGGGACTGCCGTAAAGGGTGAATGCGAGTTCGCTCCCGGGCGTGGAGCGTGAGACCGGCTCGACGTCAAAGCCGTCGATCCGCGGCTCGGCGACCGGAGTGGCGTACGGCTGCGCGCTCACCGGACTGGCTTGGAACCCGAAGGGGAGGATGGCGGCCAGGGAAATCAGGCCCACTGCGATACGGTTGTTCATGGTCATGCCCTTTAGAAATGCCAGTTACGGTTGCGTTGCACGAAGTCGCGCAACTGGCGCGCGGACTCCTGCCTGTCGAGTGCCCTGCGTTGCTGCCAGATTGCGGCGATGCGGGTGCGCCGGCCTGCGGCCTTGCGCACCGGATCGCCGGTCAGTTCGCCCAAGGCCTCGTTCAGCCATCCGGCGAATTGCAGGCAGATGCCCGTGAATCGTTCCATGTTCATGCTGGTCTCCCCAGGGAGTTGGCGCGCTGCACGCTGCGACGCATTGACGATCATGGTGGATCCTCTGCCGGCCCCGGTCTGTACGGAGCCGCACACTGGCCCGGTCAGTGGGGCGCGGGCTTGGGGCGCCGTGTCGTGCCGGGAGGCGGCGCGACCGGTTTGACGTTCGCCGCGGCCAGCAGCTTCCTGCAGTCGTCGTCTACTTCCAGGCCGAGGCTGGTCAGTGGAATCAACGCGGCCACCGGCGCAAGCACCCCCAGCGCGATCGCGCTCGCCGCCTTCAGCGCGAGCAAGCCCCGGTCCACGCCCACTTTCGGATCGGCAAAGCTGCCCGTCACGTACAGCGGCCCGGTGAACGAGATCAGGCGCAGGCTCTTGCTCGCGGGAATCACCTTGAGGTTCAGGCGCTCCTTGGAGAGATCGACCCAGCCTTCGACTTCGAGCGTCGACTGCGCAGTGTCGACCGCTACCGAGCGCGCCTGCACCACGCCGTCGGCCACCGTGAAGTCGCCCACCGCGCAGTTCAGCCTCACGTCCTTGTCGCCGAACAGCTTGGCGAGGATCACGCTGCCGAGGTTCAGCCCGATCTCGTCGAGCAGCAGCTTGCTGATCGTGCCGTGCGACATCGCGGCCTTGAGCTCCCCGTTGGAGGAGGCGAGGAGC
>JANNWA010000188.1:0-1595 GCA_031408275.1 Pseudomonadota bacterium | reverse complement strand
CGGCAGGCTGGGGTCCAGCGGCTTGGCGCGCGCGCCGGGGATGATGAGCACGTCGCGATCGCCCTGCACGCGGGTCGCGATCGCCCACTCCACTTCCACTGGATCGAACACATCGATGTCGTCGTCCACCACCACCACGTGCTTCAGGTCCATGACCGACAGCGCCGCGAGCAGCGCGTTCTTGCCCTCGCCGGCCTGCTTCCTGATCGAGACGACGGCATGCCAGAAGGCCCGCCCGCCGAGCGTGACGTTGATGTCCTTCACCTGCACGCCCGCGGTGCGCAGCGCGCGGCGGATCGCCTGGTAGCGCGTGGGCGCGGCGAGCCAGGTGTTTTCCCAGGGCATGTGCAACGCGTAGTACATCGCATCCTTGCGGCGCAGGATCGCCTTGATGCGCACCTCCGGGTTCCAGTGCAGCCCGCCCATGAGCCCGGTGAACTCGCCGAAGCGCCCCTCCGGCTGCGTCCACCCGGTGGGCAGGATCTCCCCCTCCAGCACGATCTCGGCGTCGGCGATATAGGGCAGGTCGATCGTTTCGCACTGGGCGAGTTCCACGGGCACGCCGCGGATGCCGCCCGCGATCGCCATCTCGTCCATGCCGATCGGCGCGCGGTAGCCCGCGCCCATGATCTCGAACGGGTGCGTGCCGATCGAGATCGAGATCGGGCAGGGCTTGCCCGCCTTGAGCGCGCGCTGCGCGAACAGGCGCATGTTGTTCGGCGTGACGATGTCGATGCCGGTGAGGTTCTTCTGCTTCACCATGAAGCGGTAGATGCCGCAGTTCATGCCGTGCTCGGGGTCCCTCGCGATCACCACGCCCGCGGTGATCATCGGGCCCCCGTCGAACACCGAGGACATCGGGATCGGCAGGCTGAACAGGTCCACCGCGTCGCCGGTCTGGATGACTTCCTTGGTGGGCGAAGTTCCGACGCGCTTCGGGGGGATCGGGTTGTTGATGCCTTTCTCCAGCATCGCCTCGATCTCGGCGTAGTTGCCCGCGCCCATCGACATGATCGCGCGCTGCGGCGTGCGAATGATCCCCGACACCACCGGCATCGAGTAGCCGATCACGTTGTGGAACACCAGTCCCTTGTCGCACTGGTCGACCAGCGTGGCGATGTGGCGGATGTCCACCGGCTGGCGCACGTCGATGAGTTCGCCGGCCGCGCGCAAGCGCTCGAGGAACCCGCGGAAATTCTCGTTCATTGCTTTTGCTCCAGTCATGTTCCGTTCAATCGACCTGCGCCCCGCTGCGGCGCACGACCGCCCCCCAGCGCGCAATCTCGGCCCGCACGAAAAGGCCGAACTCTTGCGGCGATGCCGGAGCCGCTTCCCCGCCCTCCGCATCCAGCCGCCTTGCAAACTCCGGCGTCGCGAGGATCCGGTTGGCTTCCGAATTGACCCGCGCAACAGTGCTTGCAGGCACCCCCGCCGGCGCCATCAGCCCGAACCACGAGGCCAGCTCGTAGTGTGCCAGTCCCGATTCCGCGATGGCGGGAACTTCCGGCAGCGCGGTCGAGCGTTTCGCGCTCGTCACTCCCAGCGCCGCCAGTTTTCCGGCCTTGATATGGCCGACCACCGAAGGGATGCTCGCG
>JANNWA010000187.1:0-11506 GCA_031408275.1 Pseudomonadota bacterium | reverse complement strand
CGGGCGCCGCGCCCGATGTTCCGACGGTGGCGGAGGCGCTGAACATCCCCGACTACGAGGTGGATTCCTGGTACGCGATCTTCGCCCCGGCGAAAATGCCTGCGGGCATGGTGGCGCGGATGCAGCAGGAGGTTGCGAAGGTCGTGCAGTTGCCTGAGGTCAAGCAGAAGCTGCTGGAGCAGGGCGCCGACGCGGTCGGGAACACGTCCGCCGACCTCGACCAGACGGTGAAGGCGGAGCTCAGGAAGTGGGCGGCGCTGATCCAGCAGGCGGGCATAAAACTCGACTAGACTCACGACTCTTACAGCGGAGTCCAGTCCCACATGGCTGCAGTCCCACAATCCACCGGCGCGCACGAGGGCGCAAAAGAAATCGTTGCCGCCCTCATCGCGCGCGCCCGCGCCGCACAGGCGATATTCGAGGCTTATGACCAGGCCCGGGTGGATGAAGTCGTCACCGCGGCCGGCTGGGCGATCATCAAGCCGGAGAACAACCAGCGGCTGGCGGAACTCGCGGTGCGCGACACGGGACTTGGCAACGTCGCCGACAAGCTCGCCAAGAACGAGCGCAAGACCATGGGGCTGCTGCGCGACCTGAAAGGTGCAAAGTCGGTCGGTGTGGTCGCTGAGTATCCGGACCTCGGGATCGTGGAGATCGCGCGGCCCGTAGGCGTGGTCGCCGCCATCACGCCCTCGACCAATCCCGGCGCGACGCCGGCCAACAAGATCATCAATGCGCTCAAGGGCCGCAACGCGGTGATCCTCGCGCCTTCGCCCAAGGGATGGTCGACCGGCGCGCTGCTGCTCGAGTTCGTGCACGCCGAGCTGGACAAGATCGGCGCGCCCCGCGACCTGGTCCAGACGCTGCCGAGTCCCGTGACCAAGGACACCACTTACGAGTTGATGCGCCGCGCCGACCTGGTCGTGGCGACGGGATCGCAGGCCAACGTGCGGGCCGCGTATGCGTCGGGCACGCCGGCGGTCGGGGTGGGGCTTGGCAACGTGGCGGTGATCGTCGATGCAAGCGCCGCGCTGGCCGACGCTGCGGCCAGGATCCGCGATTCCAAGTGCTTCGACAACGCCACCAGCTGTTCGTCCGAGAACTCGGTGGTGATCGTCGAGGCGGTCTACGCGGGCATGCTGGCCGAATTGGGCAAGGCCGGCGGCGCGCTGCTCGATCCGGCGGAAAAGGAGAAACTGCGCGCCGCGATGTGGCCGGGCGGAAAGCTCAATCCGGCCCTCATGGCGCGCCCGGTGCCGGACATCCTGAAGATCGCGGGCCTGACGCGAACCGGCCTCGCGAACGCGAAATTCCTCATGGTCGAGGAGGAGGGCATCGGAGGGGAATTCCCGTTCTCGGGAGAAAAGCTTTCGCTCGTCCTGACGCTTTATCGCGTCCGCGATTTTGGCCATGCCTTCGATACGGTGCGCGAGATCTACGCGCATCAGGGTGCGGGCCACTCGGTGGGGATCCACACGCGGGACGACGCGCACGTCATGCGGCTCGGCCTCGAGATGCCCGCCGCGCGCGTCATCGTCAACCAGGCGCATGCCATCGCCAACGGCGGCGCGTTCGACAACGGCCTGCCGTTTTCCCTGTCGATGGGCTGCGGGACCTGGGGCCGCAACTCGATCTCCGAGAACATGAACTTCCGCCACTACCTCAATACGACCCGCATCGTGCGCACCATCCCCGCGCGCACCCCCAGCATCGGGGATATTTTCGGCGAGTACCACGCGAAGCACGGGCGCTGATGGCCGGGACCATGGTGCGGACGGTCCGGCACTACGTCGACCGGCAGGCGCGAGACCGGGCGGGCAGCCCCTACCTGATCGCACCGGAAACCGGCCGGATCCTCACGTTCGGCGAACTGAAGCGCCAATCCGCGAACCTCTGCCGCTTCCTGCTCGGTTGCGGCTACGCGCCCGGCGAAAGAATCGCGTTCTACTGCGCCAACGGCTACCAGACCGCGGCGGTGTTCCTGGGCACGATGTACGGCGGATTCGTTTCGGTGCCGCTGAACCTGGTTTCGCAGGCCTCCCAGCTCGAGTACGTGCTGGAGCATTCTGATACGCGGCTTGTGTTTACCGATGCCGAGCATGCACAAGGCCTCGGCGAGCGCATCAAGGCAGTTGCGCGAAAGATCGAGATCATCGTCATCGATGTGGACGCGCCGTCGCTGTTCCTCGAGGACCGCCTGCCCAGGCTCGCCGTGCCCAGGGCCGCTGAAGACGCCCCCGCGCTGCTGATGTACACCTCGGGTACGACCGGTCGCCCGAAGGGATGCGTGCTGACGCAGAAGAACGTGGTGTCGGGTGCGCTTTACGTGCAGGAAGCCCACCGGCTCACGCCACAGGATCGCGTGTTGTCGTCCCTGCCGCTGTACCACATCAACGGCCAGATCGTCGCCACGGTCGGTCCGCTCGTGCACGGGGGCAGCGTGGTAGCGCCCCACCGGTTCTCGGTCTCGCAGTTCTGGGAACTCCTCGACCGCTACGAGTGCACCTGGTTCAACGTCGTGCCGACGATCATTTCGTATCTCGCTGCGTCCCCCGCGCCGGACGCGCCGCCGGGCGGGCGCTCGCGCGTGCGCTTCGGGCGGTCCGCCTCCGCGCCTCTGGCGCCGGAACTGCACCGCGCGTTCGAGCGCAAATTCGGGCTCTCCATCATCGAGACCATGGGCATGACCGAAACCGCCGCGCCGATCTTCACCAACCCGCTCGAGCAGGGAAAGCGCAAGTACGGCTCGGTCGGCAAGCCGATGGGCAATATCGCGAAGGTCGTGCGCATGGATGGCGGCGCCTGCGAACCCGGGGAGACCGGCGAACTTGCGGTGAAAGGCGACAACGTGATGCGGGAGTATTACAAGAACCCGGAAGAAACCGCGAAGGCGCTCGACCGCGATGGCTGGCTCCACACGGGCGACCTCGGGCACACGGACGAGGAAGGCTACTACTTCGTCACCGGCCGGCTGAAGGAACTCATCATCAAGGGTGGAGAGAACATCGCGCCGCGCGAGATCGACGATGTGCTCTATAAGCATCCGGCGGTGATGGACGCGGCCGCAGTGGGGATTCCGGACGCGCACTACGGGCAGGAGATCTTCTGTGCAGTGGTGCTGAAACCCGGCTGCAGCGCAAGCGAGTCCGACCTGCGTGCGTTCTGCGAAAAGGAACTCGGCCGTTACAAGACGCCGAAAGTATTCAAGTTCATGGCCGACCTGCCCAAGGGCCCTTCGGGGAAGGTGCAGCGCCTCAAACTGCTCGACACGTAACAGCAAGGAGACGTACATGAAGAAACCCGGAAAATTGCCCCTGCTGCGCGCTTTCGCCGTCGCGCTTTGCGCCACCCTGTTGCCTGCGTTTGCGGCCGCGCAGGCATGGCCGTCGAAGCCGCTGAAGATCATCGTCGGCTACCCGCCGGGCGGCGGCACCAACACGGTTGCGCGGCTGCTGGCGGAGCACCTGTCGAAGTCGCTCGGCCAGCAGGTGGTGGTCGAGAACCGGCCGGGCGCCGGCGGCAGGATCGCCACGCAGTCGGTGGTGCGCTCCGAACCGGACGGGTACACGCTGATGTTCGCGTCGGACGCCGAATTGACGATCGCCCAGGTCACCGTCAAGGCCCTGCCTTATGACCCGCTCAAGGACCTCGCGCCGATCGCGCTGGCCGGCCGGGGGCCCTACGTGCTGGTTACCCATGCGGGCTTTGCGCCGAATACGCTGGCCGAACTGATCGCTTACGCCAAGGCGAATCCGGACAAGGTCAATTTCGGGTCGTTCGGCAAGGGCAGCCAGAACCACATGATCGACGAGCGTTTCAAGGCTGCGGCTGGAATCAGCACGGTGCATGTTCCCTACAAGGGCAGCGGACCGGTGATTGCCGACCTGGCCGGCGGACAGGTGCAGTACACGTTCGCCACGCCCGGCGCGACGCTGCCGCTGGTGAAGGCCGGCAAGCTCAAAGCCCTTGCCGTGGCGGCATCCCAGCGGCTCGCCAACGCAGACACGATCCCGACGATGTCCGAGGCCGGCATGCCCGGATTCACTGGCGGTTCCTGGTATGGACTGCTCGCACCGGCCGGCACGCCCGCCCCGGTCGTCGATCGGCTGCACACTGAGGTAGTCGCTGCCTTCAAGTCAGCGGACTTCCGCAAGACACTCGAGGGCCTGAGCATCCTGCCGCTCACCAGCACGCCCCCCGAGCTCGTGCAGCTGATCCGGTCCGAGACTGACGCCCTGCGCCAGCTCGCGGCGAAGATCGGGCTCGAGCCGGAATAGCCAGCGCGCAGGGTGCGCGGCGGTGTGATCATGCGTAAAGTACGCCCACTCGCCTGAGATCCACAAACGGTAACCAGACCATGCTTGCCCCCGATCTTGCAAAGAAGCTCCTGGACGCCGTCAATGCGCAGTTCGATGCGCAAGTGGCTTTCCTCGCCGACCTGACGCGTTACCCGTCCACGCGCGGCCAGGAGGCTCCCGCGCAGGACTTCATGGCGGCGGCAATGGCCCGGCGCGGCCTCGCCGTGGACCGGTGGAAGGTCGCGGTCGATGACATCCGCCATTTGCCGGGCTTCTCGCCGGTGGCCGTGTCCTATGAGAATGCCTGGAACGTAGTCGGCACGCATCGTCCGCGCCAGGCGACAGGGCGTTCCTTGATCCTCAACGGGCACATCGACGTCGTGCCCACGGGGCCACTCGACATGTGGGCGGACCCGCCGTTTGCGCCGCGCATTGCGGACGGCTGGATGTATGGCCGCGGCGCGGGAGACATGAAAGCGGGCCTCGCGGCCAACCTTTTCGCGCTCGACGCCCTTGCGCACGCCGGGCTGGCACCCGCTGCTGATGTGTATGTCCAGTCGGTCATCGAGGAGGAGTGCACGGGCAACGGGGCGTTGGCGTGCCTGCAGCGTGGCTACCGTGCGGAAGCGGCGCTGATCACCGAGCCTTCGGGCGGCACGCTCGGCGCGGCCCAGGTCGGCGTGATGTGGTTCCAGGTCAAGGTGCGCGGCAAGCCGGTGCACGTGGCTGTCGCTGGCAGCGGTGCCAATGCCATCGAGGCCTGCTTTCCAATCATCACCGCGCTGCATCGTCTCGAGCACCGCTGGAACGAGGTGAAGCACCCTGCATTCGCGGGACACGCGCACCCGATCAATTTCGTCGTGAGCAAGATCGAAGGCGGGGACTGGACCTCGAGCGTCCCGTCCTGGTGCACCTTCGACATGCGGATCGGCCTCTACCCCGGGCAGGATCTCGCGGACGTGCGGCGCGAAGTCGAGGCCACGGTGGCTGAGGCAGCACAAGCGGATGCCTACCTCGCGAAGAATACGCCCCAGGTCGTCTATCACGGCTTCCAGGCCGAAGGGTATGTGCTGCCCCAGGGCAGCGATGCCCAGCTTCTTCTTGAGCGCTGCCACGAAAAGATTGTCGGCGCCGCGCTCGGGCAGCGCGCCGGCACAGGGACGACCGACGCGCGGTTCTACGGGCTCTATGCGGGAATCCCGGCGCTCGTGTACGGGCCTTCGGCGGAGAACATCCATGCCTTCGACGAGCGGGTCGACCTGGAGTCGATGCGGCGCGTGACGCAGGCGCTTGCGCTGTTTGTCGCCGAGTGGTGCGGCGTAGAGAAAAAAGCGGCTGCCGCATGACGCACGGGCTGCTGGACGGTCTCACCGTCCTCGACTTCACTCGCGTGCTGGCGGGGCCCTACTGCACGCGCCTGATGGCCGACCTCGGTGCGCGGGTCATCAAGGTGGAGCGTCCGGAGCATGGCGACGACACGCGCGCGTTCTACATGCAGCTCGAGGAAGGGCGCGCGGACCAGAGCACCTATTTCGTGCGGTTCAACGCCGGCAAGGAGAGCATCGCCATCGATCTCGCCAATCCCGCGGCGCGCGAGGTGGTGCTCGATCTCGCGCGCAAGGCCGATGTACTGATCGAGAACTTCGTGCCCGGCGTCATGGCGCGGCATGGCGTGGACTACGCCGCAATCTCGGCGGTGAATCCGTCGATCGTGTACTGCTCGATCTCGGGCTATGGCCAGACCGGCCCGCTGCGCGACCGGCCTGCGTTCGCCCACCTGATCAATGCCGCCTCGGGGGCGATGGATCTCGACCGCCAGGGTTCGCCCGATCCCCGGGTGGCCTACATGCAATCGGCCGACGCGCTCGCGGGCGTGCATGCCTTCGGCCTGGTGCTCGCGGCCGTCAACCGGCGCCAGCGCACCGGGCAGGGCGCGTATCTCGACGTCTCGATGCTGCAGTCGCTATGGGGGGCGGAAGACATTGGCATCGCGGCCGTGCTCAACGGCGGCGAGTTCACCAGGGGGCCGCGGCCCGGGATGATCATCCACGCGGTGAAAGGGCGACAGCTCTCGGTGCAGTTCATCGGCGGGGGCACGACCTGGGACCGCCTGCTGGCCGTCATGGGTGCGGACAGTCCCGCAGGCGCGGCGCACTTTTCTTCGCCCCAAGGGCGGCGCGACCACTGGCCGGAACTACGCAAGGTCATCTGCGACTGGCTGGACGGGTTCGAGTCGATCGAGGCGGCGATGGTGGCGCTGACCGCGGCCCGCGTTCCCTGCGCACCCGTCGAAGCGATGGAAGACGTCCTGGCGCATCCGCACATGACTGAGCGCGAGGCTTTCACCAAAATACCGCACCCCACACGCGGCGAAGTGACGGTGACTTCCGCACCGTTCCTGGTTGACGGGGAGGCCGTACATGCGCGCGGTGCCGCGCCTTACCGGGCGGGGGAGGACACGCGCGCGGTCCTCGCGGAGACCTTGGGCTATTCGGCCGAACGCATCGAGGGGTTGCTGCGCACCGGCGCAGTTTCCGCGCCTTAGTTCGAAGCAGCAGAGCCGGAGTCCGAATCATGAAACTCGATGCCAATGCCAAGGGCGTCTACGTCATCGCGCCCACCCCTTTCCATCCGGACGGCCGCGTCGACGACGCCTCGGTCGACCGGATGACGGATTTCTTCGTGCAGGCGGGCGCAGACGGCATGACCGTGCTCGGGCAACTTGGCGAAGCGGCAAAGATGGCCCACCAGGAGTCGGTGGACGTTGTAAAGCGAGTGATCCGGCGCGCCGGCTTCCCGATCATCGTCGGGGTTTCGGCGCCGGGATTTGCGGCCATGAAGGCACTCACGCAGGACGTGATGGCGGCGGGCGCGGCCGGCGTGATGATCGCTCCGCCCAACACCCTGCGCACGGACGATTCCATCGCCCAGTATTACGCGCAGGCTTCCGATGCCATCGGGACCGACGTGCCGTTCGTGCTGCAGGACTATCCGCTCACTTTCTCCGTGCAAATGACGCCGGCACTTATCCGCCGCATCGTGACGGAGAACCCCGCGTGCATGGTGCTCAAGCACGAGGACTGGCCCGGCCTGGAGAAGATTTCGACCCTGCGCGCCTGGGAGAAAGAGGGCTCGATGCGCCGCATCTCGATCCTGACGGGCAACAACGCGCTGTTCCTCGACTTCGAGATGGAGCGGGGTGCCGACGGCGCGAATACCGGGTATTGCTTTCCCGACATGCTCGTCGACGTGGTGCGCCTTTCGCGGGCGGGCCAGCGGGACGCGGCGCATGACCTGTTCGACGCGCACCTGCCGCTCATCCGCTACGAGCAGCAGCCGGGTCCGGGCCTGGCCGTTCGCAAGTACGTGATGATGCGCCGAGGAATCATCGCGTCCGATGCGATTCGCAAACCTGGCGGGCTACTCACCGCGGTGGCGCGTGAAGAGGTGGACTATCTCCTGTCGCGCCTCGCCTTGAAGGACTCCCGCGCGCGGATCTAGGACGCGTCGTTGCCGGCGCCCCCAAACTTGCCGGGAAACGCCATTTCTGCGCGCTATCCTGCAGGTCTTTGACGATCCGGTAACACGTGCAGGTAGCAGTCTCGAGGCCCTTGCGGTCCAGGATGTAGATCGTTCCGCGGCGGTAACTGATCAGTTTCCGCCGCTGCAGTGCACTAGCTGCCTTGGTGACGCCGACCCTGCGTATCCCCAGCATGTGCGCCAGGAATTCCTGCGTAAGGAGGAACTGGTCGGCATGCAGGCGGTCGCTTGTCATCAGCAGCCAACGGGCGAGGCGCGCTTCCGCCTGATGGAAGCGGTTGCATGCGGCGGTCTGTGAAATCTGGGCCATCAGCAGATGGTTGTAGCGGAACAGCGCCCGCTGCAGCGCCGGATTCTTCTTGAACTCGGAGCGAAAACGCGCCGCCGTCATGCGCATCGCGGTCCCGGCGCCCTGCACGAGCGCGCGAACGGCTGAAACGCCGATCCCTAGCGCCATGGGCATGCCCACCATGCCCTCGTTGCCGACCATGCCTACTTCCAAGGTGCGGTTCTGGTCGACTGCCGTCAGCAGGGAAACGAGGCAGTTGACGGGAAAGTAGACGTGCTGGATCTCTCCCTTGGGCTCGTAGAGCACATCGCCGTAAGTCAGTTCGACCGGCTCGAGCCCGCTGAGCATGCTTCGATACGCCGGCCGAGAGACCTGGGCAAGCAGGTGGTTTGCGATGGACGGCTGGTTGGTGGTTGCCATCGTATTCGGCTCCGTGAATGGTTGCGCGCCGGGCGTCGCGTCGATTTGGCCGAGACGGGGACCGTGTTGGAGAATGCATGTCAGATTCCCCGATGTATGTTCGATTGCGCACAGAACATTCTGTGGCGACGCCTAGAATTCGGAACTGTCGAAGCAGGCGATACGCGGCAGGGTCCTGCCGCTGGCCTGCGTCGGTGCGATCGAAAATCGCCTGTGAAAAGGGAGTGTTGCCATGAAGTCCTTCAAAAGCATTGTCGCTTTCGTCTTCGCCATCCTGATGGTTTCGATGCTCGGATGCGCGTCCACCGCCACGCAGGAAGGCACAGGTGAGTACGTCGACGATTCGGTCATCACGACCAAGGTAAAAGCCGCGATCTTCAACGAGCCTTCGCTGAAGGTCTTCCAGATCAACGTCGAAACCTTCAAGGCGGTAGTGCAGTTGAGCGGGTTCGTGTCTTCCCGTGCCGAGGTGGACAGGGCGGCGATCCTCACGCGCACTGTCGCGGGCGTTAAATCCGTCAAGAACGACATCCGGGTGAAGTGAGGAGCCGAAGATGATGAACGTTGGATACAACGGCCTGTGGGGCCTGCTGGTGCTCGCCGGCGATATCTGGGCAATCATCAATATCCTGCAGAGCACGGTATCCAACGAGAAAAAGCTGATCTGGATAATCGCCGTGGTGCTTCTGCCCGTGCTGGGCCTGGTGCTGTGGTATTTTCTCGGGCCGCGCGAGGGCAGGACTTAGCCGCGCGAACCCGAGCTAGGCGGCCTGCAGCATCCAGCTGGACGACCCGGCCTCCCGATGTCCGGGGAGCAAGCGGCCGTACTCCCGGTTCATGACACCGTAGCACTCGCATGCGTGAGCTTCGAGCCGGCTGCGGTCGGGCACCACAATATGGCCGCGGCCGTATGAAATCAGCCCCAGCTTCCGAAGCAATCCCGCCGCCGCGGTTACACCTTCGCGGCGCACGCCCAGGAATTCCGCGAGCGCTTCCTGCCTCATGGCAAGCTCGTTCGAGGGCAACCGGTCCAGGCACGACAGGATCAGGCGGCAGAGCTGCTGCAATACCGTGTGGTGGCGGTTGCACGCAGCGGTCTGCCCGTATTGGCTGACCAGCGCAAAGGTGAAGCGCAGCAGCAGGTGCGACAGTGGGCCGGGTTTCGAGAACTCGGCCTTCAGCAGATCCGCCCGCAGCCGGTAAGCGAAGCCGGGGACAAGGACCGCCGCCTGGGACGGCGCGCATCTGCCACCAAGGAACAACGCCACGCCCACTGCGCCTTCGTTGCCCGTGAGCGCGAACCCAGCCGACTGCCCGTCCTCGGTGACATAGGAGTCGGAGATGATGCCGCTGATCGGGAAGTACAGGTGCGTTTCCAGATCGCCCGAGTCGTGCAGGTGCAAGCCTCGCGTCAAAGTGATGGGCACGAGGTTGGGCAGCAGGCGTTGGTACACCTCCAAGGGCAGCGCCGCAAGAATTTGGTTTTGCCTGGACGTGTGCTGCTCTTCTGGCCCGGGTATGCTGGACTGGAACGTGGCCTGCGTGTTTCGGTGCAGCCGTGAATCGGTCGCTTGAAGCATTTGGGTCTGCCTTGGACTGGCCTGCAGGTTTCCCTCCCTGTGTTAAAGATAGTCAATTCAATCCGGCGTCACTTGACATGGGTCAACCTATGTACGTTTCCGAACACAACTATGCCGGCTATCGCACACAGTCTGATTGCCAGAATACGAAACACCGCAGGAGACGCCTATCTCCATATAAGATGCCGTGGACACGAATAGCTGCGATCGAGAGGCCGGACTGACGGAGCTACACTTTCGGCCATGTCGAACGAAAAATCCTATCGGGAGCAGGCGCTCAAGCTGATGCCGTGGGTCTGCGCGCGCTGCGCGCGCGAGTTCCCCGCTGCGCGCCTGCGCGAGCTCACCGTGCACCACAAGGACGGCAAC
This sequence comes from Pseudomonadota bacterium, assembly GCA_031408275.1. Classification (GTDB taxonomy): domain Bacteria; phylum Pseudomonadota; class Gammaproteobacteria; order Burkholderiales; family SG8-39; genus SZAS-79. The sequence goes on along the minus strand of JANNWA010000187.1, from coordinate 1,010 downwards.
CACGACCACAACCCGTCCGACGGCTCGAACTGGGAGCTGCTGTGCATCTACTGCCACGAAAACGAACATGCGCGGGCAGAGGATGCCAAGGCGGGCGGCGGGTTTCGGGAGCCTTCCAAGGCCCCCGAAACGCACCGGCCCTTGGGAGGGTTGGGCGACCTGCTGAAAAGGACCCCAAAGCCCTGAAGGGCTTGATCGGGATCGATTCCCATTCTCGGTAACTGTCTGATTTTCAAAAAATCCTGTATTCCGAAGAGAAAGCTGCACCGCACTTGAGGCATGTCAAACAGCCTTAATGGACGGTTGGTATGCTGCACTGCAATGAGAGCATGCAGACGAGTCCATACCAATGAGTGCAAACCAGACTGCCCAATCCGAGCGTGGTGATCGCACGCTTGAAAGCCGGCCGTTCGACGCGATCCGCGTCGGGGACACGGCAAGCCTTACGCGCACGCTGACCCGCACCGACGTCAAGACCTTCGCCGTGTTGTCGGGTGACCTGAACCCGACCCACGTCGACGACGACTACGCGAGCAAGTACGGTGACGGGCGTCTCGTTGCCCACAGCATGCTGAGCGGCGCGATGATTTCGAGCGTGCTCGGCAACGAGTTGCCTGGGCCGGGCACCCAGTACGTCAGCCAGGAGCTGCGCTTCCTCAAGGCGCTGCACGCGGAAGATACGATCACCGCCACGGTCATCGTCCGGGAAAAGCACCCGAAGACCGGCACGGTGTTGTTCGACTGCCGGTGCACGAACGCGGCCGGCGAAGTCTTTGCCGAAGGGGTCGCCGAGGTGGTGGCGCCGACGGCGCGGCTCGTGCTGCCGGTGCACGAGGTCGCAAGGATCTCGGTGCAGACGCATGACAAATTCTCGGCTTTCGTCAAGCTCGCCAAGCCCGCCCACCCAGTGGCGACGGCGGTGGCGCATCCCTGCAACGACGCGGCGATCCGATCCGCGATCGAAGCCGCGCAGGCGGGCATGATCGAGCCGATCCTGGGCGGCCCGCTGG
>JANNWA010000186.1:0-4301 GCA_031408275.1 Pseudomonadota bacterium | reverse complement strand
AAGCGCGTCATCCACCCCGGCGAGCGCCCGCTGCATGCGCTGCGCGAGCGCGGCGTGGAGTACGTCGAGGTGCGCCTGATGGACCTCAACCCGTTCGAGCCTGTCGGCATCACCGAGGCGACGATCCGGCTGCTCGACGTGTTCCTGCTGCAGTGCCTGCTCGGCGACAGCCCGCCCGATACCCCGCAGGAGATCGCGGCCAACGCGCGCAACCAGCACCGGGTGGCGGCCCGCGGCCGCGAACCCGGCCTGCGCCTGGAGCGCAACGGCGAGGAAACCGGGCTGCGCGAATGGGGCGGGGACTTCCTCGCCGCGTGCGAACCTATCGCCGAGGCGCTCGACGCTGCGCACGGCGGCGCAGCCTATCGCGACGCGCTGTCAGCAGCGATAAGGGCGTTGGACGCGCCGGACACTCTTCCGTCCGCCCGGGTGCTGAAGGCCATGGCCGAGGACCACGCGAACACCTATGTGCACTTCGTGCTGCAACAGTCGCGTCAGCATCGCGCGTCGATCGCCGCCCTGCCCCTGCCTGCCGATGTGGAAGCGCGGTTCGCGAAGTTGGCGGCGGATTCGATTGTCGAGCAGCGCCAGATCGAGGCAGCGGACACCCTGCCGTTCGAGATCTACCGGCAGAAATACCTCTCGCCGGAACGCCTGGGCATCTAGACGAGAAGAGGGGCTGCCGCCCCTCCTCAGACCTCCCCGCGTATCAGACGATACCGCGCTCACGCAGGCCGGCAACCGACGCGGCGTCGTAGCCGATTTCCCCGAGAATTCGCTCAGTGTGCTCGCCCAGAAGGGGGGCGCGATGGCGGATGGCGCCCTCGGTCACGGACATCGCGAGAGGCACCCTTCCCACCGGCGCCGGGACCGGCAACCCCGGGTAGTCGAGCGGCTGGAGCAACCCCAGCGCCTGCACCTGCGGGTGATCGAGCGCAGCTTGCGCGTTCAGCACCGGGCCGCAGGGAATCTTCGCCGCGCCCAGGATCTCCACGGCCTCGGCGGTGCTGCGGCCTTCGCACCAGTGGCGCATGCGCGCGTCGATGATTGTGGCGTTCTCGCCGCGCGACAAGTCAGTGCCGAAGCGCGGATCGGCGAGCCATTCGGGTTCGCCCATCAGCCGGGCCCAGCGTTCGTACAGGGGCTGGCCGACCACCTGGCACAGCACCGACCCGTCGGTGGTGCGGTAGATGTTCACGGGGGCCGCCGCCTGCCCGCGGTTGCCGCTCGGCAGGCGATTGATGTTGATGACCGCCTGCTCGATCAGGTAGGAATTGGTGAACGTCAGCGCAGTGCCCAGCAGCGACCCGTTGACGTGCTGGCCCTTGCCGCTCCTGGATCGTTCCATCAGCGCCGCCATCGTGCCGAAAGCGCAATGCAGGGCGGTGCCGAAATCGACCCAGTTCACCTGCGCGCGATACGGCTGACCGGGCTCGCCGGTCATGAATACCGCCCCTGACATCGCCTGCCCGACACCGTCGAAGCCGACGTTCTTCGCCATGGGCCCCTCCGTGCCGTACGCCGAGCTGGTGGTGACGATGATGTCCGGCTTGACTGCGCTCAGGCTCGCATAGTCGAGGCCCATCGCAACGAGGCTCTGCCCGGGCAGGTTCGCAACGACGACATCCGCCGTGCGCACGAGCTTGCGCACGATCTCGCGCCCTTCTTCGGTCATCGGGTCGACCGTGAGGGAAAGCTTGTTGCGGTTCATCTGCAGGAACAGGCTGCCCTCGCCGCCCGCGCCGATCGGCGCGACGAAGCGGTCTTCGCTGCCTTCGCGCTTTTCGATGCGGATCACATCGGCGCCGTACTCGCCCAGCAGCGCGGCGCAGTAAGGGCCGGCGATGTAGCGCCCGAAGTCGAGCACGCGTACCCCGTGCAGCAGCGCGCTCATCGCGAGGGCCGGGGCGGGCTCAACCGCCCAGTTCTGCGATCTTGCGTCGCGCGAGTTCCACGTAGACGCCGTGCGGGAACTGCTCGATGTACAGCTCCAGCTCCTCGGGATCGTCGCTGTCCTTGATCGCGCGCCAGAACTCCATCTCGGCTTCGGTGCCCTGGCGCTGGGCCTTGGGCGCGGCCGCCGGCGCAGCGGCGGCTGGGGCGGGGAGCGGCTGGTTGAGCACTTCGTTGGGGTCTTCGGGCTGCTTGCCTTCGAGGATCCGTTTGAGCGCCTCGGCGAAGCTGCGCGCGGTCTGGTACCGGTGATCCGGTTCCTTCGCCAAGGCCCGCGCCACGACCCGGTCGATCTCCGGCGGCACCTTGACGATCGAGGATGGCTTGGACGGCTCGTCCTGGACGATCTTCTTGGCCAGCGCCCACTGGCTGCCTTCGAACGGCTTCTGCCCGGTGAGGAACTGGTAGAAGATGATCCCGGCCGAGAAGATGTCGGTCCGGTGATCGATGGTCTGCCCCTGGATCTGTTCCGGCGACATGTAGGCGGGCGTCCCCACCATGGCGCCGGTCTGGGTGGCCTCGTGCTGGCCGTCCGGATCGACGACGCGCGCAACGCCGAAATCGGTGAGCTTCGCGTGTCCCTCGGCGTCGACCATGATGTTGGCCGGCTTCACGTCGCGGTGGATGATGCCCGCCTCGTGCGCGAAATCCAGTGCGTCGAGGAGTTCGGTCATGAGCCGGAAAGCCGTCAGGACGTCGAACCGCTCGCTGGCGTCGAAGTAGTCCTTGAGCTCCTTGCCCTGGATGTACTCCATCACGATGTACGCCATGTCGCCTTCGGCGCCGAAGTCGTAGACCTGCACGATGTTGCGGTGATTGAGGCGCGCCACCGCCCGCACTTCGCGCTCGAAGCGCTTCGAGTAGAGGCGCGCGGTCTCTTCGTCCAGTTGCTTGACGAGGATGGTCTTGATCGCAACCCGGCGGTTCAGGCCCGGATCCAGCCCGTCGTAAACCAGCCCCATGGCGCCTTTGCCGAGCACGCCCTGGATCTGGTACCTGCCGAGAGTCTTGGGTTGATCCACGGGTTGTCTGTTCAAGTCCGATCGCGCCTGCCACTGGTGCTGCCGGGGGAATGGTGGCCAAGGGCGGAATCGAACCACCGACACACGGATTTTCAATCCGCTGCTCTACCGACTGAGCTACTTGGCCGTACGAGACGCGGCAGAGGACTCCGCTGCGTTGCGCAAGGCTGCGGATTATAAAGGAAAAACGCGCTCCACCAAAGAAAAAGGCGCCGGCCTGCGGCGCCTTAAAGGACAAGCTGCTGTCCAAGGAGGGAGACACGACCAACGTTGCAAGACAGAATCCTGCGGCGCCGGACGGTCAGGAACCAGCCTAGTCCCGTCACCTTAATTCGGGCTTGCGCGAGTCTTTCATTATTCTGACTGCCCTCTGGGCCGATTTGTGACATTTCGCTGTGCGAACGCCCCAAAAAGAAAAAGGGCGCCGAAGCGCCAAAAAAGAAAAAGGGCGCCGAAGCGCCCTTTTCCCGGATTCAGTTCGCGCGCCCGGAGGCGCGCGGACTTCGTCGCGGACGAATTACATGTCCATGCCGCCCATGCCGCCCATGCCGCCCATCCCGCCCATGCCACCACCCATGCCACCGCCCATATCGCCGCCCTTCTTGTCTTCGACGAGTTCGGCGACCATTGCATCGGTCGTGAGCATCAGGCCTGCAACGGAGGCTGCGTTCTGCAGCGCGGTGCGGGCAACCTTGGTCGGATCGATCACGCCCATCTCGACCATGTCGCCGTACTCGCCGGTCTGCGCGTTGTAGCCGTAGTTGCCCTTGCCTTCGGCAACCTTGTTCATCACCACCGAGGGCTCGGCGCCCGCGTTGGAGACGATCTGGCGCAGGGGCTCTTCCAGCGCGCGCAGCACGATCTTGATGCCGGCGTCCTGATCGTGGTTGTCGCCCTTGAGCTTGCCGAGCGACGCACGGGCGCGGATCAGCGCGACACCGCCGCCGGGAACCACGCCTTCTTCCACCGCGGCGCGGGTCGCATGCAGCGCGTCTTCGACACGGGCCTTCTTCTCTTTCATTTCGACTTCGGTCGCGGCGCCAACCTTGATCACCGCAACGCCGCCGGCCAGCTTGGCAACGCGTTCCTGCAGCTTCTCGCGGTCATAGTCGCTGGTCGCTTCCTCGATCTGCACGCGGATTTGCTTGACGCGCGCTTCGATCGCCTTCTTTTCGCCGGCGCCGTCGATCAGCGTGGTGTTTTCCTTGCCGCACTCGATGCGCTTGGCTTGGCCGAGGTCGGCCAGGGTGACCTAAACCCCCTACAGCCCAAATAATCACCCCAGACCATTGCCCCCGGTGAGCATGGCCAGGGATGCAGCCATGC
>JANNWA010000185.1:0-7578 GCA_031408275.1 Pseudomonadota bacterium | reverse complement strand
CGAACACCAAGCCCGCCGCTTTGACCCCGCGCCAGGGATACGTCGCGATCACGCTGAGGTCCCGATCAACGAGATGCTTGAAATCGACGCGTTCGACGAGGACACCGTGAACGAACTGCGCAGCCGCGCGCGTAACGCGCTGCTCGTCCAGGCGATCGCGAGCGAGGAGAAAGTGGAGGGCGTGGACCAGAACCTGCTGAAACTCGACGGCATGGACACCGCGCTGGCGGCGAAGCTCGTCGAGGGGGGCGTGAAGACCCGCGACGACCTCGCCGACCTCGCCGTCGACGAACTGTCCGAGCTCACGGGGATCGACGAGGAGCGTGCAAAGACCCTGATCATGACAGCCCGGGCGCATTGGTTTGCCGATGAACCCGCGGTGCCGACTGCAGCAGCGCAAAAGGAGGCTTCATAACCGTGGCCCAGACCAGCGTCGCCCAATTCGCGAGCGAGCTGAAGGTCCAGCCTTCGGTGCTGCTCGATCAGCTCAAAGCCGCAGGCGTGGACAAGGCCGTCGCCGAGGACTCGCTCACCGAGCAGGACAAGTCGCGCCTGCTCGAATACCTGCGCCGCTCGCACGGCTCGCAGGAGCCGAAGAACAAGATCACTCTCACGCGCAAGCAGACCAGCGAGATCAAGAAATCCGACTCCTCGGGCAAGGCGCGCACGATCCAGGTCGAAGTGCGCAAGAAGCGCGTCTTCGTGAAGCGTGACCCGAATGAGGCGCCCGAATCCGAAACGCCGGTCACGACTGTAGAGGCGGCGCCCGTGGCTGTCGCAGTGCCAAAGGTCGAGCCCGCGCCGGCGCCGGCACCTGCGCCTGCGCCGGTCGCGGCACCAGCGCCTGCTGTGCCAGTGCCGGAAGTTGCCAAGCCTGTGGAGGCTGTCGCGCCCGCGCCCGCTCCGGCGCCGGTGTTCGGCATTGACCCGAAGCAGCTGGAAATTCGCAAGGAAGAGGCGAAACGGCACAAGAAGCTCTCCGACATCCAGGAAGCGGAACTGAGGGACAAGCAGGAGCGCGAGCGCCGCGACGTCGAGCAGAAGGCCGCCGAGCGCGAAGCGCAGGCCGCGCTTGAAAAGGCGCGGGTCGACTCGGCCTCCAGGCCGGCCACGGCCGCGCCGGGCACCGAAGGCACCCTGCACAAGCCGAAGCTGAGCGCGGCGGATGCCGCGAAGGTGGACAAGAAACCGAAGAAGGTGAAGACCACCACGGTCCTCAAGGACGATTCGGCGCGCCGCAGGATGATCAAGACCCGCGGCGACGCTGGGGGCGGTGTCGCGGGCTGGCATGCCCGGGGCGGCCGCCACAAGGGCGGGGGGGGCCACGCGGAGCAGGAAACCACGGCCTTCAGCGCGCCCGCCGAGCCGGTGGTGCGCGAAGTATCGGTGCCCGAAACGATCACGGTCGGTGAACTCGCGCACAAGATGTCGATCAAGGCGGCCGAGGTCATCAAGGCCCTGATGAAGCTGGGCTCCATGGTCACCATCAACCAGGTGCTCGACCAGGAGACCGCGATCATCTTGGTGGAGGAAATGGGGCACAAGGCCAAGGCGGCCAAGCTCGACGATCCCGAGTCCTATATCGCGGAGAATGAAGGCGCCGCCGCGACCGAACTCACCTCGCGCCCGCCCGTCGTCACGGTCATGGGGCACGTCGATCACGGCAAGACTTCACTGCTCGACTACATCCGGCGCACCAAAGTGGCCTCCGGCGAGGCGGGCGGCATCACCCAGCACATTGGCGCCTACCACGTGGAAACCGAACGCGGCGTGGTGACTTTCCTGGATACCCCGGGCCACGAGGCGTTCGCGGCCATGCGAGCCCGCGGCGCGATGGCGACCGACAGCGTGATCCTGGTCGTGGCGGCCGACGACGGCGTGATGCCGCAAACCATCGAGGCGATCAACCACGCGAAGGCGGCTAACGTGCCGATCGTGGTTGCGCTCAACAAGATCGACAAGCCGGAAGCCACGCCCGACAAAGTGAAGCAGGAGCTCGTGAGCCATGGTGTGATCCCGGAGGAGTACGGCGGCGAGTCGCCGTTCGTGCCGGTGTCGGCCAAGACCGGGCAGGGGATCGACGCGCTGCTCGAGCAGGTGCTGCTGCAGGCTGAGGTGCTCGAATTGAAGGCGCCAGTGAACGCACTTGCGCGGGGCGTGGTGATCGAGGCGCGGCTGGACAAGGGACGCGGCCCGGTAGCGACGCTGCTCGTTCAATCGGGCACGCTCAAGCGAGGAGACGTGGTGCTGACCGGTTCGGTCTTTGGCCGAGTGCGAGCGATGCTCGACGAAGCGGGTCGCCCGGTCCAGACCGCCGGGCCGTCCATCCCGGTGGAGATCCAGGGCCTGTCGGACGTCCCGCAGGCGGGCGAGGAGATGGCCGTCCTCACTGACGAAAAAAAGGCGCGCGAGATCGCGCTGTTCCGGCAAGGTAAATACCGCGACGTAAAGCTGTCCAAGCAGCGCGCCGCCAAGCTGGAGGGGATATTCGACAACATGGGCGAGGGCGGGAAGAAAACCCTCCCGCTGGTCGTCAAGTCGGACGTGCAGGGCTCGCAGGAAGCGCTCGTGCACGCCTTGTCGAGGCTGTCGAACGAGGAGGTCAAGGTTACGGTCGTCCACTCGGGCGTTGGCGGGATCACCGAATCGGACGTCAACCTTGCGATGGCTTCGGGTGCCGTGATCATCGGCTTCAACACCCGTGCCGACGTGACGGCGAGAAAGCTCATCGAGTCTTCCGGCATAGACGTGCGCTATTACAACATCATTTACGACGCGGTCGACGAGATCAAGGCTGCGCTGTCGGGGATGCTCTCGCCGGAGAAGAAGGAAAGCGTGATCGGGCTGGTCGAGGTGCGCCAGGTGTTCCGCATTTCCAAGGTCGGCACCGTGGCGGGCTGCTATGTGCTGGAAGGGCTCGTCAAGCGCAACGGGCAGGTGCGGGTGCTGCGCGACAACGTGGTCATCCACACGGGCGAGATCGATGCGTTGAAGCGCTTCAAGGACGACCAGCGGGAGGTCAAGGCCGGGTTCGAGTGCGGCATCTCGCTGAAGAACTTCAACGACCTGCAGGAAAAGGACCAGTTCGAGGTGTTCGAGGTGCAGGAGGTGGCGCGTACGCTGTAAGCGCGCCGCAGACACAACATGCCACGCCCCTCGGGCCGCTCGCAGAAGGTCGGCGACCAGATCCAGCGCGAGCTCTCGGACATCATCCACCGCGAGCTGCGCGATCCGCGCGTGGGGATGATAACCCTCACCGCGGTGGACGTATCGCCGGACTGCGCATATGCAACTGTCTACTTCACCTGTCTGGACAGCGCGCACGTTCCGGCAGCGAAGGCGGGCCTCGCGCGGGCCACAGGGTTCCTGCGCTCCCAGATCGGCAAGCGCATCAAGATCTGGACCACGCCGGAGCTCAAATTCGTCTACGACGAATCAGTCGAGCGCGGCGACCGGCTGTCGCGGTTGATCGACAGCGCGAACAGTTCACATCCTGGCGACCCCGTCGAATCCTGATTCGCGGCCGGTTCGGCGCGTGCGCAGGCGAATCAGCGGGGTCCTGCTGCTCGACAAACCGGTCGGGATATCCTCCAACCATGCTCTCCAGGCGGCCAAGCGCCTGTTTCGCGCCGACAAGGCCGGCCATGCGGGCACGCTTGATCCCCTGGCGAGCGGCCTCTTGCCCGTGCTCCTTGGAGATGCGACGCGCTTTTCCGGGTACCTCCTGAACGCGGAAAAGGGCTATGCAGCCGAAATCCGCCTCGGGTCGAAGACTACGACGGGGGATGCCGAAGGCGAAGTCCTGGAGCGCCGGCCGGTGACCGCGGGGCGCTCCGAGGTTGACGGGGTCCTGCGCAGTTTCGTCGGCCACCAGACCCAGATACCACCTATGTATTCCGCGCTTAAGCGCGACGGAGAGCCACTCTACGTCCTGGCTCGTCGCGGGGAGTCCGTTGAGCGCGCGCCCCGCGATATCGAAATCCTGAGACTTCAACTCGACTCCTTCGAGGCAGAAACGCTGTGGGTCAGCGTGACCTGCAGCAAGGGGACCTACATCCGGACACTCGCCGAGGATATCGGCGAGGCCCTGGGCTGCGGTGCGCACCTCAGCGGCCTGCGCCGGACCGCAACTGGGGCATTCGGCATTGCCGAGGCCGTCTCCCTGGAGGAACTGGGGCGACTCGGCGAGGACGAGCGCGACGCGCTGCTGCGGCCGGCGGATGCGGTTCTCGGGCAGCTTCCCAGGATTGAACTGGACGAGGCCACGGCGGGCCGCTTCCGTCATGGCCAGGCCGTGGAAATTGAAGGGGTCTCGCAAGGCGTCAACCGGGTCTACGCGCCTTCCGGAAGGTTCCTTGGATTGGGGGAGGGCGTAAGCACGGGAAGGCTGGTGCCCAAGCGCCTGCTCGGGGAACGCCAGGAAGATTCGCCAACCGGCTGAAAATCATCGGAAAACTTGCGAAAGACCGCCCGAATACGCTAAAATTGCGGTTTCGCAAGGAGATGACATGGCTTTGCAGGTCGCGCAAAAGGCGCAAGTAGTCAAACAATTCCAGCGGACGGCCGCCGATACCGGTTCGTCCGAGGTTCAGGTCGCCCTGCTCACCGAGCGCATCAACGGACTCACCGAGCATTTCAAGGCGAACACCAAGGATTTCCATTCGCGCCGCGGGCTGCTGAAGATGGTCAGCCAGCGTCGCAAGCTGCTCGATTACCTGAAGCGCACGGATGCGGACAAGTACCGCAACGTGATCGAACGGCTCGGGCTGCGCAAGTAGTTCCCTGATGTTCCCAACGGAAACGCTCATCGCTGTGGTGAGCGTTTTTGCTTTCGGCGTTCGCTCGCCATCCGTCGTTGCCCGCTGGTAGTCCGGCGTCAACGGCCGGATCGGCGCGCGAGTAACCTCGTTCCATAAGGACACACCCTTTGAATCCGATCAAGAAGACTTTCACGTACGGCGCCCACCAGGTCACTTTGGAAACCGCCGAAATCGCGCGCCAGGCGCACGGCGCAGTAATCTGCACGATAGACGACACGGTGGTGCTGGCCACCGTGGTGGCCGCAAAAGGTGCCAAGCCCGGCCAGGACTTCTTCCCGCTGACCGTTGACTACGTAGAGAAGACCTACGCAGCCGGAAAGATTCCCGGCGGGTTCTTCAAGCGTGAGGGGCGTCCCTCTGAAAAGGAGATCCTGACCTGCCGCCTGATCGACCGCCCGATCCGGCCGCTGTTTCCCGACGGCTTCTACAACGAAGTGCAGGTCGTGGCCACGGTGATGTCGTGCAATCCTGAGATCGATCCGGACATCGTGTCGATGCTCGCGGTGTCGGCGGCGCTGACGCTCTCGGGGATCCCGTTCAACGGCCCGATCGGCGCGGCGCGCGTCGGATACATCAACGGGCAGTACGTACTCAATCCGGATGCGAGCGCGCTCAAGGATTCACAGCTCAACCTCGTGGTGGCCGGGACCGAGCAGGGCGTGCTCATGGTCGAATCCGAGGCGCTGGAGCTGAACGAAGACATCATGCTGGGCGCCGTTACCTTCGGCCACGAGCAGATGCAGGCCGCGATCCAGGCGATCCATGAACTGGCCGAAGTCGCCGCCAAGCCGTCGTGGGACTGGAAGGCACCGGCCCAGGACGAAGCGCTGGTCGCGCGCGTGGCGGAAATCGCCGAGAAGGACTTGCGCGACGCCTTCGCGATCAAGCAGAAGCAGGCGCGATCGGGAGCCATCGACGCGATCTGGAAGCGCGTATTCGAGGCGGTGGGGGTAGGCACCGAGCAGGGCCCGAACGCGAATATCGTTAAGGACGTCTGCTTCGCGCTGGAGTCCAGGATCGTGCGCAGCCAGATCCTCGACGGCGAGCCGCGCATCGACGGCCGCGACACGCGCACCGTGCGCCCGATCACCATTCGTACCGGAGTGCTGCCCCGCACCCACGGTTCGGCGCTGTTCACGCGCGGGGAGACGCAGGCACTCGTGGTAGCGACGCTGGGCACCGGCCGGGACGAGCAGATCATCGACGCCCTGATGGGCGAGTATCGCGACCGCTTCATGCTTCACTACAACATGCCTCCGTACGCCACTGGCGAGACCGGCCGCATGGGCGCGTCCAAGCGCCGCGAGATCGGGCACGGGCGGCTGGCCAAGCGCGCGCTGCTCGCGACCCTGCCAAGCGCCGAGGAGTTCGGCTACTCCATGCGCGTCGTGTCAGAGGTCACCGAATCCAACGGGTCGTCCTCGATGGCTTCGGTCTGCGGTGGCAGCCTTGCGCTGATGGACGCGGGCGTCCCGATGAAAGCGCACGTGGCCGGGATTGCCATGGGCCTGATCAAGGAAGGCAATCGCTTCGCAGTGCTCACCGACATCCTCGGCGACGAGGACCACCTCGGCGACATGGACTTCAAGGTGGCGGGTACGGAGAAGGGCATCACCGCCCTTCAGATGGACCTGAAGATCGAGTCGATCACCAAGGAGATCATGCTGGTCGCGCTGAACCAGGCACGCGAGGGGCGCGTCAATATCCTCGAGCACATGAAGCAGGCGATGGGCGGCTCGCGCACGGAAATCTCTACTTTCGCGCCACGCATCATCAAGCTCAAGATCAACCCGGAGAAGATCCGCGACGTGATCGGCAAGGGCGGCGTGGTGATCCGGGGCCTTCAGGAAGAGACTGGGACCACTATCGAGATCCAGGACGACGGCACGATTTCGATCGCCTCCACGAGCGCGGACGGCGGCGAACTGGCGAAGAAAAAGATCCAGGAACTCACCGCGGACGTGGAAGTCGGCAAGGTCTACGACGGCACGGTGCTGCGCCTTCTGGATTTCGGTGCGATCGTGAGTATCCTTCCCGGGCGCGACGGCCTGCTGCACATCTCGCAGATCAGCAATGAGCGCGTGAATGCGGTCTCCGACCACCTCAAGGAAGGCCAGGCCGTGAAGGTCAAGGTGCTCGAAGCCGACGACAAGGGGCGCCTGCGCCTGTCGATGAAGGCGGTGAGCGCGCCGGCGCCGGCGGCACAGCAGAGCTAGAAGCGCGTCTGGAACGAAAAAGGGGCGCCAAGGCGCCCCTTTTTTTTGCACTTCAGGAAGCTATTTCGCGACCTGCTTTTCGCGCAGTTCGTCGAGCGTCTTGCAGTCGATGCACAAGGTGGCCGTCGGGCGCGCTTCCAGGCGCTTCAGGCCGATCTCGACGCCGCAGCTGTCGCAGTACCCGTACTCGTCCGCTTCGATGCGGCCGATGGTCTCGTCGATCTTCTTGATGAGCTTCCTTTCGCGGTCCCGGTTGCGCAGTTCCAGCGCAATGTCGGACTCCTGGCTCGCACGGTCGTTGGGGTCGGCGAACACGGTGGCTTCGTCCTGCATCGTGTGCACCGTGCGGTCGATCTCTTCGGACAGTTCGGACTTGATCTGCTCGAGGATCTTGCGGAAGTGCTGGCGCTGCTTCGCGCTCATGTACTCCTCCCCTTTCTTGGGGGCGTACGGAGTGAAGCTCTTCCGGGCCAAATCCAGTGCCATTTGAATCCTGTGGGTGAAAAAGGAAAGCGGCTTTGTAGCAGAAAAGAACCCCCGCG
>JANNWA010000184.1:0-14547 GCA_031408275.1 Pseudomonadota bacterium | reverse complement strand
GCGCACCCGGCTGGCGGACTCGATGACATCCACATAGACCACCCGGTCGCCGGCGCGCCGGCCGAGCAGCACCGTCTCGCCGGTGCGCTTTTGCAGGGCCTCCAGCGCGGGGCGGGCGACGTCCACCAGCGGGTCGTGCTCGGCGATGCGGCGCGCGTTCTCGAACATCTTGCGGGTCGGGTAGAACGCGCGGCGCGAGGCAAGCGAGTACAGATAGCCGCGCTTTTCAAGCGTTTTCACCAGGCCGAAGCAGCTCGAGACCGGCGCCCCGATCGCGCGCGCGAGGTCCGAAAGCGTCAGGGGCTTGCACCCCCCGGTGAACGCCTCGAACAGGTCGAGCGTGCGCGCTGCGGTTTTCACATCCATGAAAGCATTGTGGACCCGCTGAAAACGGGCCGTCAATAGCAATGTCGCTATTTCGCGGCCAGCTTCTTCTGCACGCGCAGGTCGAACCGCTCAACGTTGACCACGACCCGCTCGTGCAGCCCGTCGCCGATCAACTCCCGCTCGTCGTGCGCCTCGACCCGGAACGTGAGCGTGCGGCCGTCGATCTTCACGAGTTCGGCCGTCGCGCTCACGGCCATGCCGACGGGCGTGGCGGCGATATGGCGCACGTCGAGGTGGATGCCGAGCGACTGGTGGCCAGCGGGAAGCAGGTGCTCGCAGCAGGCCAGCGCCGCGGCCTCGAACAGGTTGATCATCACCGGCGTGGCCAGCACGCGCACCTTGCCGCTGCCGACGAACGGCGCCGTGTGCTCATCCTTCACCACGATCCGGTAGGTGCCGGTGAGGCCGGTGTGCAGGGGCGTGTCGGATTGCATGGATATTTCCGCCTGAGAGTCTGGAACGCATGGTACCGCGCCGGCCCTATAGAACTCAGGCGCGCACTATTTCGACGAACCCGAAGTCAATTTCGCGTTCTGCTGAAGGCAGAAACTATTGCGCTGCGACAAGCGCTATAAATTCGTGTATGCTTCGCTTCAAGGTCTTGTTTCGCTTCAATCGGTTAGCGTTTCAACCCTCTTCGCAGCTCCCCGCCGACAGCAACACCAGAGCGGGTTTCTCGAATTCCCTTAAGCAGCACCTCATCTGCCTGAACCGGTATGGAAGACCTCCTGAGGAGGTTACTTCCCAGGCCGATCCCCAGGAGATTGTCATCGATACGTCGTTCTCGACGCTCGGGCTGGCGGACGCGCTTTTGCGCGCCGTGGCCGAGCAAGGCTACACCACACCCACGCCCATCCAGGCGCAGGCCATTCCCTTCATTCTCGCAGGCCGCGACCTGCTCGGCGCCGCGCAAACCGGCACCGGCAAGACAGCGGGCTTCACGCTGCCCATGCTGCAGCGCCTGTCGGAAAACGCGCCGCAGGGCACGGGCAAGCACCCCATCCGCGCGCTGATCCTCGTGCCGACGCGCGAACTCGCCGCGCAGGTCCACGAAAGCGTGCGCACCTACGGCAAGCACATGAACCTGCGCTCGTGCATGATCTTCGGCGGCGTCGGCTTCAACCCCCAGGTCACCGAAATCCGCCGCGGCGTCGACATCGTCGTCGCGACACCGGGCCGCCTGCTCGACCACATGCAGCAGCGCACGATAGACCTGAAGTCGGTCGAGATCCTCGTGCTGGACGAGGCCGACCGCATGCTCGACATGGGCTTCATCCACGACATCCGCCGCGTCATCGCGGTCCTGCCGGCCGTGCGCCAGAACCTCTTGTTCTCGGCCACGTTCTCCGACGACATCCGCAAACTCTCGGGCACGATCCTGCGCGACCCGGCCACGGTCGAAGTCGCGCGCCGCAACGCGCCGATCGAACTCGTGGCGCAATCGGTCTACCTGGTTGACCGTGACCGCAAGAGGGAACTCCTCGCCCACCTTATCAAGACCGGCGACTGGCACCAGGTGCTGGTGTTCACCAAGACCAAGCACGGCGCGAACCGCCTTGCCCAGCAACTGGAAAAGGAAGGCATCCAGGCCGACGCCATCCACGGCAACAAGAGCCAGCCGGCGCGCACCAAGGCGCTCAAGCGCTTCAAGGACAACGAACTGCAGGTGCTGGTCGCGACCGACATCGCCGCGCGCGGCCTCGACATCGAACTGCTGCCGCACGTCGTGAACTTCGACATGCCGAACGTCTCCGAAGACTACGTGCACCGCATCGGCCGCACCGGCCGTGCGGGTTCCACGGGCGAGGCGATCTCGCTGGTGAGCGCGGACGACCGGCCGTTGCTGCGCGACATCGAGAAGCTGATCGGCCGCACCATCGACCAGAAGAGCGTGGAGGGCTTCGCGCCGACCAAGGGCGGAGGAGCAGCGGAGGTGGACGACCGTCCGCCGATGCAGCCCCGCAACCAGCAACGCCGCGGCCAGCAGCAGCCGCGCAGCAACGCGGCGCGTACGCAGGCGCCGCGTCCTTCGACGCGCGATGGCACATCCCGTCCGGCCCGCGACGGCGCTCCGCGCCCGCAGCAGGCCCGCCGCGGCGACCAGCAACCGCGCAGGTCCGACCAGCAGCCGCGTGGCGACCAGCAGCCGCGCAGCAACGAGAATGCGCGCCCGCAGCGTCCGCAGGGAGCACGCCCCGGCGCGCGTCCCCAGCAGGGACAAGGCGGATATCGCCCCGCGGCGCCCATGGACCGGCGCGAGGAAGAGCGGCTCGCGCAATTGCGCGAGGGCCAGCGCCTTGCACGCAGCGAAATGCAAGAGCAGCCCCAGGCCGCACCCGCGAAGCCCTCGGGCGGCATCTTCGGTTTCCTGAAGCGCAAAGTGGCCTGAAGCTACACTCGGGCAATAACCGGGAAGGCAGGCGCACGCTCAGGATGTAGAGTGCCGGCCTTGCCATGACTGCCGCCAACCTCGTCCGCCTCGTCGCGCTAGCCGCGATCTGGGGCGCGTCCTTCCTCTTCGTGCGCCTCGCCGTCCCCTCGGTCGGCGCGCCCTGGCTGGCTGAATTCCGTGTCGGCATCGCCGGGATGGCGATGCTCGCCTTTGCGCTCGCGACCGGGGCCAAGCTCGCGCCGCGCCGGCACTGGCGCACCTATCTCATGATGGGCCTGGTGAACTGCGCGCTGCCTTTCTGGCTGTACGCCTATGCCGGGCTGCACCTGAACGCCGGGACGATGGGCATCCTGAACGCGACCACGCCGTTTTTCAGCGTCGTTTGCGGCGCCATATGGCTGGGCGAACGAATCACGCCGCACAAACTGGGCGGGCTTGCGCTCGGCCTGCTCGGCGTAGCGCTGGTCGTCGGCCTCGGCCCGCTCGAGCCGACACGCGACGTCGTGCTGGGATCGCTGGCCTGCGTCGGCGCAACGCTCTGCTACGCCCTGTCGACCACCTGGCTCAAGAAACTCGGCGGCGGCGCGTCGCCGGTGCCGCTCAGCGCGGCCAGCCTGTGCGTTGCGGCCCTGGCGATCGCGCCGTTCCTGCCCGCAGCGCCCGCCGCGGCCGCGTTCACGCCGCTGGTGCTGTCAGCCATCGCGGGGCTGTCGCTTCTGTGCAGCGCGGTCGCCTTCCTGCTCTATTTCCGGCTGATCGCCGACCTGGGGCCGACGCGCGCGATGACCGTGGCGTTCCTGATCCCGCTGTTCGCCGTCCTGTGGGGAAGCGTGTTCCTCGGCGAAGAACTCGGCGTCGGCACGTTCGTGGGGGGGCTGCTGATCCTGGTCGCGGTCGCGCTGGTGGTGCGGCGCTGAGTTTCTTCCCTGAGTTACTTGCGGATCACGACGGTGAACCCGTTGCCGTACTTGTCGTCGACGTCCTGGACCTCGACGATGGTGAGTTTCAACCGCTTTACGAGCTCCACTAAATCGTTCGTCCTCCAGACAGACCAGTGATGGTGGTCGTCGGTTTCGAAATACCGCCAGCCCTCCTCGAGCGTTGCGGCCTTTTTGTCGCGCACCAGCAGGTGCGGCGTGACTTCGCCGCCGCCCGGGACCTTTGCCAGCGCGGCCGGATCCACGGGCCTGGCGTAGTTGGCGATGCCGAGCTTTCCGGTCGAGCGGTCCATCAGTTCGGCCACGGGCGTCACGTCCCGGTGCTTGTCGAACGTCCGGTCCCTGTGCGGCGCGATGATGAAGATGTAGCCGCCGGGCCGGATCACGCGGTGCCACTCCCGCAAGGCTTTTGCCGGGTCGAAGAAATGCTCGATCACGTGCGCCGACACCACGTAGTCAAGCGTCCCGTCCTTGAAAGGCAGGTCGTCGCCGAGCGCGACAATGTTCACGACCGCCGGCGCGCAGTCCTTGTTCTGCCACAGGCCGCCCTGCTCATCCGAAAAATCCACGTTGATGGAACGCTTGAGGTCGAATGAATTCTGGGTGGAGGCCCCGATCTCGATCCCGTGCAGGTCCTCGAGGTATTTCTTCGCGAGCGCGGAGGGCCGGATCTTCTGGCACTGGCCCGCGCGGTGATCCAGGTTGATCGTGCTGTTTACCGCGTCGATGGCCTTTCCGGCCTCATACGCCCGATACCCGAAAGCTGCGGCGAGCAGCGCGGCGAGGAGCAGTGGGACCAGGATCCATTTGGCGCGAATCATGACGGTGTCGCAGGTGGGCGGCAATCCGAACTCTACCAACATTACAATACCGCCATGGCACGCTCTTTCGGCACGTTCGACTACATCATCATCGGCGCTGGCACGGCGGGCTGCGTGCTCGCCAACCGCCTGTCCGCGGACCCGGAAGTAAGCGTCCTGCTGCTCGAGGCGGGAGGCAACGACGACTGGATCTGGATCCATATCCCGGTCGGGTACCTCTACTGCATCGGCAACCCGCGCACGGACTGGTGCTACAAGACCGAGCCGGACGCGGGCCTCAACGGCCGCTCGATCCTCTATGCGCGCGGCCGCGTACTCGGCGGGTGCTCGTCGATCAACGCGATGATCTACATGCGCGGGCAAAGCCACGACTACGACACCTGGGCGCGCCTCACGGGCGACGCCGCGTGGTCGTGGGAAAACGTTCTGCCCGTGTTTCGCAAGTCGGAAGACCACCATGCCGGCGCCACCGAACATCACGGGGCGGGCGGCGAATGGCGCGTGGAAAAGCAGCGCCTTTCATGGGAGATCCTCGACGCCTGGCGCGAGGCCGCGCTCGAGGCGGGCATTCCCAGGACCGATGACTACAACCGCGGCGACAACGAAGGCTCGGGCTTTTTCGAGGTCAACCAGAGGCGCGGCGTGCGCTGGAGCGCGACCAAGGCTTTCCTGCGGCCGGCGATGAAACGGCCCAACCTCACGGTGGTGACGGGGGCCGAGGTGAAGCGCCTCTGGATGGAGGGCACGCGCGTGGTGGGCGTCGAATTCTCACGCGGCGGCGAATCGGATTTCGCTTCGACCCGTATCGAAACCGTGCTGGCGGCCGGCGCGATCGGTTCGCCGCAGATCCTGCAGTGCTCGGGCATCGGCCCCGTGGACCTGCTGAAGCGGCACGGCATCCCGGTCGTGCACGCGTCGCCGGGTGTGGGCGAGAACCTGCAGGACCACCTGCAGCTGCGCACCGCCTTCAAGGTC
This sequence comes from Pseudomonadota bacterium, assembly GCA_031408275.1. GTDB lineage: Bacteria > Pseudomonadota > Gammaproteobacteria > Burkholderiales > SG8-39 > SZAS-79. The sequence goes on along the minus strand of JANNWA010000184.1, from coordinate 9,034 downwards.
AAGGCCGTGAAGACGCTCAACGAATGGGCCAACTCGCCTTTCGGCAAGATCCAGATGGCCCTCGAGTACCTCTTCTACCGCACCGGCCCGCTCACCATGGCGCCCAGCCAGCTGGGTGCGTTCACGAAGTCGGACCCCGGCCACGCGAGCGCGAACATCGAGTACCACATCCAGCCGTTGAGCCTGGACAAGTTCGGCGACCCGCTGCACCCCTTCCCCGCGTTTACCTCTTCGGTGTGCAACCTGCGGCCCGCGTCGCGCGGCTACGTGCGCATCAAGAGCGCTGACCCGCGCGAGGCGCCCCTCATCAATCCCCGCTATCTCTCCGCGGAGGAGGATCGCAAAGTCGCTACCGACGCAATCAGGCTCACGCGCCGGATCGCTTCGCAGCCGGCCCTCGCCCGCTACTCGCCCGAGGAGTTCCTGCCGGGCCCGCAGGTCTCAAGCGACGAGCAACTCGCCAAAGCGGCAGGCGACATCGGCACCACGATCTTCCACCCGGTGGGTACCTGCCGCATGGGGCCTGCCGAAAACCCCACGAGCGTAGTGGATTCGCGCCTGCGCCTGATCGGGGTTCAAGGCCTGCGCGTCATCGACGCTTCCGTGATGCCAACCATTACGTCCGGCAATACAAACTCGCCAACCATCATGATCGCCGAACGCGGCGCCGAGATGATGCGCGCCGACCGCAGGAACCACGGGACTTGAAACCCGGGGCGCAGCCCCAATCTGAGCTACCATTGCGCCCGCTGCGGGCTGCAATAACAGGAGGAGTACCCAGATGAAACGCGTCGTGCTGTTTCTCATCACCAACATCGCGGTGATGATCGTTCTTTCGATCACGCTGTCGGTGCTCGGCGTGGACAAGTTCATAACCGGCGAGGGCCTCAACGTCGGCATGCTGCTGGTCTTCTCGGCGGTTGTCGGGTTCGTCGGCTCCTTCTTCTCGCTCCTGATTTCCAAGCCCGTGGCCAAGTGGTCGACCGGCGCGCAGGTCATCGATGGGTCGGAGGGCTCGACCCAGTTCTGGCTGGTGCAGTCGGTCAAGACGCTTGCCGAGCGCGCCAATATCGGCATGCCCGAAGTCGCGATGTACGAGGGCGAGCCCAATGCCTTCGCCACGGGGGCGTTCAAGAACTCGTCGCTGGTGGCCGTGTCCACCGGCCTCATCAACTCGATGACCCGCGAGGAAGTCGAGGCCGTGCTCGCCCACGAGGTCGCGCACATCGCCAACGGCGACATGGTCACCCTCACGCTGATCCAGGGCGTGGTCAACACCTTCGTCGTGTTCCTCGCCCGCGTGGTGGGCTACTTCGTGGACAAGGTCGTGTTCAAGACCGAGCGCGGCACGGGCATGGGCTACTACATCACCGTGATCGTGTGCGAGATCGTGTTCGGCGTCCTCGCCTCGATCATCGTCGCCTGGTTCTCCCGCCAGCGCGAGTTCCGCGCCGACGCGGGCGCGGCCAACCTGCTCGGCACGCCCCAGCCGATGATCGCCGCCCTTGCGCGCCTCGGTGGCCTCGCCCCGGGCGAACTGCCGCAGTCGTTCAAGGCCTCGGGCATCAGCGACAAGCCCGGCTTCATGGCGCTCTTCTCCACCCACCCGCCGATGCAAGAGCGCATCGCCGCGCTGCAAGCGCGCAAGTAGCGAATTCGTGAAACACCCCGCGGCGCCTGCCGCAGGGAGGGGGTTCGGGGGAACCGTGGGGTTCCCCTGATTCTTACGTGAGAAGATAGCGGTCCGCCATGACCGCTGCCGCCCATTCAGACCGCCGCTGGATCGACACAGCCCTCGCCTGGTACTTCGTCAGCGTCTGGGGCTCCGGCTTCCTCGCGAGCAAGGTCGCGCTGCAGTACGCCCCCCCGTTCACCATGCTCACGCTGCGGTACCTCCTCGGCGTGGCCTGCATGCTGCCCGTGCTGCTCATCGCGCGGCCCGCATGGCCCGCCTCGCGCCGCGAGTTCGGGCACGTGGTGGTGGCCGGCCTGCTCATGCACGCGGTGCACCTCTCCGGCAGCCACTACAGCCAGTACCTCGGCCTGTCGGCGGGCATCACCGCGCTGATCATGTCGCTGCAGACGCTCGCCACGGCGGTGATCGTCTGGCAGTGGATGGGCGAGCGGCTAACACGCATGCAGTGGGTGGGCGTGGTCGTGGGCCTGGCAGGGGTCACGCTGGTGGTGTGGCACAAGATCGATGTCAGGGAACTGCCGCTCGGCAGCCTCGTGGCCCTCGGGTTCGGTCTCACCGCGATCACCGCTGGCACGCTCTACCAGAAAACCTTCTGCCCTACGACCGACCTCAAGGCCGGCGCGTTCATCCAGTTCGCAGCGTCCAGCATCGCCCTCGCCCCGCTCGCGTACTTCGTCGAGGGCGCGCGGGTGGACTGGACCTGGCAGCTGGTCGCGGCTTTCGCCTACCTGGTGATCCTCGCTTCGATCCTCGCGACCAACGCCCTCAACGTCCTCATGCGCCACGGCGAGGCCACGCGCGTCACCAGCCTCATCTACCTCACCCCGATCCTCGCGGTGGCGCTCGAGTACCCGATGTTCGGCGAGGTGCCGAGCGCGCTGTCGCTCGCCGGTATCGCCGTCACCTGCGCCGGCGTGGCGATGGTGACCTGGAAATCGCGCCGCACGCCCGTGGTGGCCGCCGAATAATGAACAGCGGGGAGGTCTGAGGAGGGGCGCAGCCCCTCTTCTCGTCGCGATGCGATTTCCGTACATCATCCTGCTGACGATCCTCGCGCACACCGCGTTCACCAGCAGCCGCATGACGGTCTCGCTGTACGCCCTGAAGCTCGAGGCCTCGCCGTTCTCGGTCGGCGTGCTGATGTCGCTCTACGCGCTGCTGCCGATGCTCCTGTCGGTGGCCGCCGGACGCGTCATCGACCGCGTGGGGCCGCGCGTGCCGCTGCTCTGGGGCAACGGCCTGCTCTTCGCCGGCGTGGTCCTGCCGTTCGTGCTGCCCGGCCTGCCGGCGCTGTTCGCGGCCGCGACCATGATCGGCTGCGGCTTCATGCTCTCGCACATGATCTCCAACAACCTGGTCGGCGAATACGGCGGGCCCGAGGATCGCGCGGCGAATTTTTCCTGGCTGTCGCTGGGCTTCTCGGTCTCCGGGTCGCTGGGGCCGCTGGTGGCCGGATTCTCAATCGACTGGGTCGGCGAGGTGCGCGCGTTCGCGATCATGGCCGCGTTCGCGGCGCTGGCGCTCGGCGTCACGTTCTGGCGGCGCGCGGACCTCGTGCGCCACGCCACCCCGCGACACCGCCCCTCCGGCCACCACCTCATGGACCTGGTGCGCAACCGCAACCTGCGCAGCGTCCTCATCGTGAGCGGGATGCTCTCGATGGGCTGGGACCTGTTCACTTTCGTGATGCCGATCCACTGCTCCAACATCGGGCTGTCGGCCTCCACCACCGGCATCATCATGGGCGCCTTCGGGGCCGCCACCTTCGTGGTGCGCCTTGCCATGCCAGCGTTATCGCGGCGCCTGAAGGAATGGCAGGTGATCACGACGGCATTCGTGGTGTCGGGTTCGGCGTACATGCTCTTCCCGTTCGTGACGAGCGCCCCCTTGATGATGGGAATCGCCTTCCTGCTCGGCCTCGGCCTGGGGTGCTCGCAGCCCATGGTGATGTCGCTGCTCTACACGGCGTCCCCGCCGGGGAGGCAGGGCGAAGTGGTGGGCCTGCGCACCACGGTGCTCAACATCAGCAGCACGGCCCTGCCGCTGGTGTTCGGCGCGGTGGGGTCGGCGTTGGGGATGGGGCCGGTGTTCTGGGCAATATCGTCGAGCCTCTTGGCCGGCGGCTACGCCGCCGGGCGCAAGGCGCGGCGCAAAGGCTAGCCCGGTGTATCCCCAGCGAGGGTGATGCGATGCATGAGCCGCTTGTACCCGTGGTAGTCGTTCACCGGGTTGTGCTGCGCGCAGCGGTTGTCCCAGAAGGCGATCGAGCCCGGTTGCCAGACGAAGCGGCAGGTGAACTCGGGCTTCACCTGGTGCTGGAACAGGTAGTTCAGCAGCGGCGCGCTCTCCTCCTCGGTCCAACCCGAGAAGCGCGCGGTGTGCGCGATGTTCACGTACAGAGCCTTGCGCCCGGTTTCGGGGTGCGTGCGCACTACCGGGTGTTCCGTCTCGTAGCTCTTAGGCGCGTCCGCTCGCCCGTCGGACGCCAGGCGATCTTCTCGCGTCTTCGACACGTCGGCCTTCGCGGAAGTGTTCACCGCCATGCGCCCGTCGAGCATTTTCTTCAGGCCGTCGGACAGCGCCTCGTACGCCATGTACTGGTTGGCGAACAGCGTATCCCCGCCAAAGGGCGGGATCTCGCGCGCGAGCAGCATGCTGGCCATGGGCGGCTGGTCGAGATATGAAGTGTCCGAATGCCAGACCCCGCCGAAATTCGACTTCTCGTGCTCGAGCTTCTTGACCTCGATGATATGCGGCCAGCCCTCGATGGCTTTTACGAACGGGTACTCGACAGGCGTGCCCATGGATTCGGCGAAGGCCATGTAATGCGCAGGCGTGAGCGGCTGGTCGCGGAAAAAAATCACCAGGTTTTCCAGCCAGGCGCGGCGGATTTCCACGATCACTTCCTTGCCGAGCGGCATGGCGAGGTCCAAGCCGCGCACCTCGGCGCCCAGCGCGCCGGCCACGCGGCGCACTTCGATCATGCGAAATGGATTGTCATTCACGCCCATGAGGCAAGTATATACTCGGCAAAAAAAATCATCCTCGAACACCAAAAGGAGAAACTCATGCGCCACATCCTCGCCGCCACCGCGCTCGCGCTGGCCGCACTGCCTGCACAGGCCCACGGCCCCAACGACCCCGCGCACCAACTGCACCCGCTCGGCGACCTCAGGCTCGAGAGCGGCGAGGCGATCAGGGAATTCTCGATCTCCTACGTGACCCACGGCACCCTCAACGAGAAGAAGTCCAACGCCGTGCTGATGGTCACCGCCCTGGGCGGCAACCACCACCGCATCGACTACCTGATCGGGCCGGGCAAGGCCCTCGACCCCGCGAAGTACTTCATCATCTGCACCGACGCGATCTCCAACGGCCTGACCACTTCACCCTCCACCAGCAAGACCCAGCCGCGCATGCAATTCCCCAAGTTCAACATGCGCGACATGGTGAACTCCACGCACCGGCTGGTGACCGAGAAGTTCGGCATCACGAAGCTCGTGACAGTGATTGGCGCCTCGATGGGCGGCATGCAGGGCCTGCAATGGGCGGTGAGCTACCCGACGATGATGGACAGCGTGGTGGCGATCATTCCCCTGGGACGCACGCCGGCCTGGTCGACCGGCATCACCGAGATGCTGCGCCAGACGATCATGACCGACCCCGAATGGAAAGGCGGCAACTACACGTCCCAGCCCGAGCGCGCGATGCGCCTGTGGGGCGGCTGGCTCTCGGGCACCATCGTGCGCACGCCGCAGTACCACGAGGCCATGTTCCCCAACAACATGGACGTCGTCGCCCACCTCAAGGCCGCGCAGGACTCCAACTGGAACCGGATCGACGCCAACAACTGGATCTACCAGAGCTGGGCCTACGACCAGCACAACCTGGGTACGACAAAGGGGTTTAACGGCGACTACCACAAGGCGCTGAAATCGATCAAGGCCAAGACCCTGATCCTCGCGGGCACGGGCGACCTGCTCAACCCCGAAGCGGACGCGCAGGAGGCCGCGAACTTCATCACCGACGTGCGTTACGTCGCCATCAACGCGAACCGCCCGATGGGGCACATCTCGGGCGCGGGCATCACCGCGCCGGAGAACGAAGCCCAGAACGGGCATATCTCGAGTTTCCTCGATATCGTCACCGACCGCGGCCGCAAGCTGCAATAACGGAGAACCACGGCAATGGCAATCGGCCGCATCAGCCTCACCCGCTTCCTCATCGAGCGCCAGCGCAACAGGGCGCACATCAACGCCGACCTGCGCCTCCTGATCGAGACCGTGGCGCGCGCCTGCAAGGCGATCAGCCACGCGGTGGGCAAGGGCGCGCTGGCCGACAACCTCGGCTCGGCGGGCACCGACAACGTGCAGGGCGAAGTGCAGAAGAAGCTCGACGTGCTGTCCAACGAGATCCTCCTCGAGGCCAACGAGTGGGGCGGCAACCTCGCGGCGCTCGCCTCCGAGGAGATGGAGGACCCGCACCCGATCCCGACGCATTTCCCCAAGGGCGAGTACCTGCTGCTGTTCGACCCGCTCGACGGCTCGTCCAACATCGACGTCAACGTCTCGGTGGGCACGATCTTCTCGGTGCTGCGCTGCCCCAAGGCGGCCAGCGGCGAGGGCTACTGCGAGGGCGACGAGAAGGCCTTCCTGCAACCCGGCACGCAGCAGATCGCGGCGGGCTTCGCGGTGTACGGGCCGACCACCATGCTGGTACTCACGGTGGGCGACGGCACGCACGGGTTCACCCTGGACCGCGAGATGGGCTCGTTCGTGCTCACGCATCCGGACATCCGCATCCCCGAGGACACCGCCGAATTCGCGATCAACATGTCGAACATGCGCAGGTGGGAGCCGCCCGTGAAGCGCTACATCGACGAGTGCCTCGCCGGGAAGACCGGCCCGCGCGGCAAGGACTTCAACATGCGCTGGGTGGCTTCTATGGTGTCGGATGTCTATCGCATCCACACGCGCGGAGGCAACTTCATGTACCCGCGCGACGACAAGAACAAGGCGGGGCGGCTGCGCCTCATGTACGAGGCGAACCCGATGTCGTACATCATCGAGCAGGCTGGCGGCGCATCGACCGACGGGCGGGGGCGGCTGATGGAAGTGAAGCCCGAGGGGTTGCACCAGCGCGTCGCGGTGATCCTCGGCTCGAAGAACGAAGTAGAGCGCGTCACCTCGTACCACAAGGAGTGAGGGCATGACTGCCGCCAGGCTCCTGCCCTTCCTGCTCGCCTCGGGCGGGCTGGCGCCCTCCACCTGCTGCAACGGCTCGTGCCGGCGGGCGCGAACGCGGGCATTTCGATGCTTCTGGCGGGGCTCTACCTGCTGGCGCGCTAGTCGCGGCCGGGGCGCTGCAGTGGGTGCACCGCCGGACTGCCCGCAGCCCGGGGCTGCAGGCAGTGATGCGGAGTTACTTGAGGTGCTTGCTGACCAGCTTGGTCATGTCGAACATCGACACCTGCGGCTTCGTGCCGAAAATCGGCTTGAGCTTGTCGTCGGCGTTGATGTTGCGGCGGTTTTTCTTGTCCTGCAGGTTGTGCTTCTTGATGTAGGCCCAGATCTTCTTGGTCACTTCGGTGCGCGGCATCGGGCCGGCGCCGATAATTGCTGCGAGCGCGGGGCTGATCGTCATGGGCTTCATGAACGCGGCATTCGGCTTGCGCTTGGCTGCGACCTTTTTCTTCGCTGCGGGTTTCTTGGCGGCTTTCTTTTTGGTGGCCATCGTGGTGTTTCTCCTCTGAACGTTGGGTGGTGCTGAATTTTCCGTTACTGCCGGCCGCCTACAAGCGAGCGGAAGCGACAAGATGCCGAATCTCCCTCTGCGTGTCAACGGGTTTCAGAGGAAAAATGTGCGTCTTTGTGCAGGGCCTCCCTCGACGCGCGCCGCGAAGAGGTAAAATTCACGCCATGACAACCATCAATCTCGCCGACGTCCGCAAGGAATACATGCGCGCCGGCCTCGACCAAACCGCCGCGGCACGCGACCCGCTCGAGCAGTTCGAGCACTGGATGGCCGACGCCCTCGGCCACGACCTGCCGGTCTCCAACGCGATGACCCTCGCCACCGTCACCCCGGAGGGCAAGCCCGACGCCAGGATCGTGCTCCTCAAGGGCGTGGATAACGGCGGGTTCGTCTTCTACACGAACTACGAGAGCGCCAAAGGGCGCCAGCTCGCCGCCTGTCCCGAGGGCATGCTGGTGTTCTTCTGGGTCGAGCTCGAGCGCCAGGTGCGCGTCGCCGGTCGCGTGGAGAAGGTGAGCGCCGGGGAATCCGACGAGTATTTCGCCATCCGCCCGCTCGGCAGCCGGCATTCGGCCTGGGCCTCGGCCCAGAGCAGCCCGGTGGCCGGGCGCAAGATCCTCGAGGACGCGCTTGCCGCCGCGGAGAAAAAGCACGGCGCCAATCCGCCGCGCCCTCCGCACTGGGGCGGCTACCGGCTGGTGCCCGAGAGCCTCGAGTTCTGGCAGGGACGCCCCAACCGCCTGCACGACCGCCTCCTCTACAGCAGGTCGGGCGACACCTGGACGATCGGGCGCCTCTCGCCCTGAAGCCCCGGATGCGCGAAGAAACGCGCTCGGCGGATCCACAGGCCGACCCGCCGGGCTTCGCGCCCATCCTCGCCTTCCTGCGTTCCTCGGGCCTCGCCGGCCCCACCGAAACGCCCGCCGCCGAGCCGCTCACGGGCGGCGTGTCCTCCGACATCTGGAAAGTCTCCCTCTCCACCGGAACGATCTGCGTGAAGCGGGCACTGCCGCGGCTGCGCGTGGCGCAGGTCTGGGAAGCCCCGGTGGGGCGCAACCGCTACGAGCGGCTCTGGATGGACACCGCCGCGCGCCTCGTGCCCGGCATCGCACCGCGCGTCCTCGCCTGGGACGAGGCCGGGTTCTTCGCGATGGAGTACCTCGAACCGGCCGCACACCCTCTGTGGAAGGCAGAGCTCGCCGCAGGGCGCGCCGATGCCGCTTTTGCTGCGCAGGTGAGCCGGGCGCTGGCGCGCATCCACTCGGGCACCGCGAACCGCGCCGAATTTGCCGTGCAATTCGCCACCGACGAGAGCTTCCACGCGATCCGCCTCGAGCCTTACCTGCTCGCCACCGGCCGCGCGCATCCCGCGCTTGCGGCGCGCCTCGGGGAACTGGTGGCCATCACCGCAAACACCAAATTCGCGCTGGTGCACGGCGACGTGAGTCCGAAGAACATCCTGCTCGGCCCGCAAGGCCCCGTGCTGCTGGACGCCGAATGCGCCTGGTGGGGCGACCCGGCCTTCGACCTCGCGTTCTGCCTGAACCACCTGCTGCTCAAGTGCCTGTGGAACCCGCCCGCCAC
>JANNWA010000183.1:0-10127 GCA_031408275.1 Pseudomonadota bacterium | reverse complement strand
CGGTGCTCGCGCTCGGCGCGTGCAGCACCGTGCAGGAAATGCTGGAGGGCAAGGGTACGAAGGTCGACTACAAGTCCGCCGGCCAGTTGCCCTCTCTCGAGATTCCGCCGGACCTGACCACGCCTGCGCGCGACAACCGTTACGTGATTCCGGAGGTCAAGGGAGCAACCACGCTGTCCTCCTACCAGGCTGACCGCAAGGCGCAGCCGGCGCCGGGTTCGACCGGGATCCTCCCGGCGGTGGAGGCGATGCGCATCGAGCGCTCGGGCACCCAGCGCTGGCTGGTGGTGAACGACACGCCGGAGCGGCTCTGGCCCCTGGTCAAGGAGTTCTGGCAGGAAAACGGATTCCTGCTGGAAACGGAAAGGCCCGAAACCGGGCTGATGGAGACAGATTGGGCCGAGAACCGGGCCAAGATCCCGCAGGATTTCCTGCGCAGCATGCTGGGCAAGTTTCTCGACCAGATCTATTCCACGGCCGAGCGCGACAGGTTCCGCACGCGGCTCGAGCGCACGACCGACGCGAAGTCGACCGAGGTCTACATCAGCCACCGCGGGATGGTTGAGGTCGAAAGCGGCTCCAGCACCAAATGGCAGCCGCGCCCGGCCGACCCGGACCTCGAGGCCGAGTTCCTGCGCCGCCTGATGATTCGCCTTGGCGCCAAGGAGGAGAACGCCAAGCAGATGGTGGCTTCAGCGCCGCAGAGCCAGCGCGCGGCGCTGACCAAGCAGCCGGACGGCAGCGAGCGCCTCGACGTGCTCGAGCCCTTCGATCGAGCATGGCGCCGCGTCGGCCTCGCGCTGGATCGCGTTGGGTTCACGGTGGAGGACCGCAACCGCCAGAAGGGCCTGTACTTCGTGCGTTATGCCGATCCCGAGAAGGAAATGGCGAAGGTGGACGGAGAAAAGCCAGGCCTGCTCTCCAAGCTTGCGTTCTGGAAGAGCGACTCGATCAAGGTGACAGCCGAGCAGTACCGTGTCCTGGTCACGGATGGGGGCGAGCGGAGCGAGGTGCAGGTGCTGGGCAAGGACGGCGGTGTGGACCGGTCACAGACATCGCGCCGCATCCTTTCGCTCCTGCACGAACAGCTGAAGTAAAAAGCTTGTTCCGCTTCGCTTGCGCGGAATGATCCGCTTCGCTTCTCTGGCGAGCGGCAGCAAGGGCAACTGCCTCGTGGCCGAGGCGGGTGCTTCGCGCGTCCTGCTGGACTGCGGCCTCGGGCCGCGCGAGACGGCGCGCAGGCTCGCGCGCCTCGGCCTTGCGCCGGCCGATATCAGCGCAATCCTGGTCACCCACGAGCATGACGACCACGTGGGCGGGGCGTTTGCGTTCGCCGCCAGGCACGGGCTGCCGGTCTGGATCACCCATGGCACCTGGCGCGCCGCCTCCGAGGCGGGAAAAGGCGATGGTACCGGCTCGGTGGAGGTCAACATCGTCGACGGACGCACGCCGTTCGAGGTCGGAGCGCTGCAAATCCTACCCTACACGGTGCCTCACGATGCGCGCGAGCCCGTGCAGTACGTCGTCTCGGACGGCGCGTCCAGACTGGGGGTGCTGACCGACATCGGCGCGTCGACGCCGCACGTAGAGTCGGTCCTCTCGGGGTGTGATGCGCTGGTGCTCGAGTGCAACCACGACCTCGGCATGCTCGACCGCAGTGGCTATCCTAAGTGGCTCAAGGAGCGCATCTCAGGGCCCTTCGGGCACCTCGACAACGGCCAGGCGAAAGCGTTGCTGTCGAGCCTGGACCGGTCGCGCCTGAAGCACGTGATCGGCGCCCATCTGTCGCAACAGAACAACCAGCCCACACTGGCGCGGCGCGCGCTTGCCGATGCGTTGGGGTGCGAGGACGACTGGGTCGGAATCGCCACCCAGGAAGACGGATTCGACTGGCGGGAACTGAGGTAGAAACAAAAACGGCGAGCCGAAGCTCGCCGTTTTCTTGCCGCAAACGCGAATTACTTCTTCGCGGGTTCGGCAGCGGGCGCGGCCGGGGCTGCGGGTGCAGCCGGAGCGGCCGCAGGCGCGGCGCCGGAGCCGGCGACACCGGAGGCGGCATCGGCAGCAGGTGCGGCCGGCGCAGGCGCAGGCGCAGGTGCCGGGGCGGCGGCAGGAGCCGGGGCCGGTTTCTGGGGTTCTTTGGCTTTTTCGCCGCAGGCGGCGAGGGCGACCGCCAACATGGCGGCGAGCAGCAGGGACTTATTCATTTCAGGTATCTCCAGAAGGGTAACTAAGAAAAAACGCGATTGGCAATGGCAATGAACGCCAACCTGAGATTATAGCACCCCGGACTTCCTAAATGCCTTGGCTGGGTGCGCCCCGCCTCAGAGGCCGGCGGTAGTGCTCGACACCCCGGGCGTGGAGGCCCCCCAGATTTCCTGGAAGCGGGCTCGCATGATCAGCGCTTCGGTCTCGTCGTTGATGCCGGCCGCGCCGCGAAAGAATCGTGCCACCGGGCGGCGCACGTAGTGGTTCTTGTCGAGGACCATGAAACTGTCCTGCAGTTCGCGGTTCTCCTCGCCGGTGCGGTTGATCTGGATCGCGTGGTTGTACAGCGACAGCAGACTCATCATGCGCGGGCAAAAACGGGTGACATGGCCGGGGTCGTGGACCGCGATATGGATGTGCCGTGTACGGCTCCCGGCGAGAAAGGCGCGCAGCCGGTCTATGCGTTCGGGCGAATTGAGCTTGAGGACGGCCAGGTCCGGATCGAAGATGCGCAATTCGCGCCCGGCCTGCGCCAGCAGCCTGTCTACCGCGGCCTGGAAGTCCGCCTCGGTGTCGAAACGGGTGTATTCGTGCGGCGCGTCCGCCGGGGTATTGTCGACTTCGGTCATTTGTCCGGATCAAGGCGCAGGAAACCCTGCCTGTACCACTCGAAGATTAAATCCGCGGCACCGCTTCGCGCAAGCCGGGCACCCGCTGCCTCCCGGCGGTCGGCCAACGCGGTCAGCGCTGCCAGCGCGCGCGGTGGCACCTGAAAGGAGCTGCCGTTGATGTAGGCGCTAGTGCCGGACGCGAGCATCCGCGAGCGCGCGTCGAGCCTCACCGTGTCGCGGGCAAGCCGGCGCGTGAAGGCGGCGCGACCCAGCGGGCGCAGGGGGGCGTCGAAGGCCACGTATTGCTTGGGCTCCGACAAATACCGGCCGAGGAATTCAGCCACGGTTCCGCGGCTCCAGCGGATGCGGCCGAGGACCGCGGCCGCATGGTCCAGCATGTGCGCGTCGATCATGGCGGGATGCGCCGCAGGCCTGCGGCCGGGATCACGATACGGGTCGTCGCGGAATCCACGCTCATGCAGGAAATCGAGGAATGCCGCCGAAAGCTCCGCACCCCCGGGCGCCCGGAACCCGATCGAGTAGGTCTGGCAGGTGCCCAGCGCCGTGCCATCATGGCCCCAGCCCGGCGGCAGGTAGAGCATGTCCCCGGGTTCGAGCGTCATTTCCTGCGTGGGCCTGAAACCCGCAATGAGTTTGAGCGGTGCATCGGGGACCTCGCCGAACGGCCGGCCGCGCGGCGGCGGCGGCATGAGCCGCCAGCGGCGCCGTCCCGGGCCCTGCAGCAGGAACACATCGTAGGAATCCACATGCGGACCGACGCCGCCGCCGTCCACGGCATGGCTCACCATGACGTCGTCGAGACGCGCCCACGGGACGAACGCAAAGCGCCCCAGCAGCGCGTCGGCCTGCGCCGAGTGCAGGTTGAGGCCGTTGACGAGGAGGGTCCAGTCGCGCGCGGGAAGCCGCGACAGCACGCGCCGGGCGAGCGGGCCGTGGGTCACGCGCCACTGCGGCGAACGCTCGATGAGGCGGGACTCGGCCCGGTCGCCGGCGGCGAGGGCGAACAGGGCGCGCTTGTCGATCATCCCGGAGAAGCCCGGCAGGGCCTGACGCACCAGCAGCGGGCGCTTCTGCCAGTATTCGCGCAGGAACGCTTGCGGCGCGAGGCCGCCGAGCGGAGGGCGGGGGATGGGCATGCGGCGATTATAGCGGCGCGCACCTGTAACCTTCCCGCGATATTGGCCGGGGCGCGCTTTGCATTAGAATCCGCCGCAACGGACACCCTCCATGCTGCACTCTGGACAAACCGCGCCTTCATTCTCGCTGCCGGACGCAGACATGCAGACGGTCAGCCTGTCGTCCTACAAGGGACGCAAGAACGTCGTGCTGTATTTCTATCCGCGCGACGGCACGCCGGGCTGCACGCTCGAGGCCATCGATTTTTCCGACCACGAAGACCAGTTCGGCCGGTACGATTGCGTCATACTCGGCGTGTCCCGGGACGACTGCATGGTGCATGCCGAATTCCGCGACAAGCACGGCCTGTCGGTCAACCTGCTGTCCGACTATGAAGGCGAGGTCTGCCACAAGTACGGCGTGCTGCAGGAAAAGGAGGCGGATGGCGTGAAAAGGCTGTTCCTGGTGCGCTCCACTTTCGTCATCGACAAGAAGGGCGTGATCCGCCATGCCCATTACGGCGTCAATCCGCGCGGGCACGCGGTAGAGGTGTTCGAAGCGGTGCGCAAGCTGAAGACATGAAGAACGTCGCTTGAAGGCCGTTGCCCCGGATACGGTCGTTTCGCTTGAACTCGTCCTGCACGACGCGCAGGGGGAAATGATCCACTCATCGGATGCGCCCCTCGAATACCTGCATGGCGGATACGGCGGGCTGTTCGAGGCGCTCGAGCGGGCCCTGGAAGGCCGGCGGGAAGGCGATTGCGTGAACGTCCAGCTCGAGCCGGATGAGGCCTTCGGCGATTACGACGCGGAACTCGTGCGGATCGAGCCCCGTGTCCGGTACGGCGAGGGCCTCGAGGTCGGAATGGAAGTCGAGGACGCCTTCGACGATGACGACGAGCCGCGCATGTACGTGGTTACCGATCTCGCGGGGGACAAGGTGGTGCTCGACGGCAATCATCCGTTGGCCGGGATCGCGCTGCGTTTCACATGCAAGGTGCTCGCGATCCGGTCTGCCAGCAAGGATGAGGTCGAGCGCGGCGCACCCGATGCGGAAGATGCGGTCTAGGCTGCGCGCAGCGCAGCATTGACCGGGCGCGCCTGAAAGGGCCGCCAATATAGCCTATGATTGGCGCACACAAGATCCCGGCGGATCGCATGACCCTGAGGAGGAATTCCGCATGAAGGACGTGCTCTCGTACGGCATCGGGACGCTGTTCGCGTTCGCGGTGATCCTGTTCATCGTGTACATCTTCATCCAGGACGTCACGCAGAAGAAGCACGGTGTGCTGCGCAACTACCCGGTGGTCGGGCACCTGCGCTACTTCTTCGAACAGCTCGGGGAGTATTTCCGCCAGTACTTTTTCGCCGGCGACCGCGACGAGATGCCGTTCAACCGCTCCACCCGCGGCTGGGTCTACCGGCTCGCGAAGAACGAGGGTGGCACCATCGGTTTCGGGTCCACCTACGACCTGCACCTGCCGGGCGCGCTGATCTTCGTGAACCACCCGTTCCCGGTGCTGGAGGAAGAGCGCCTGCCCACGCCATCGCTGGTCCTCGGCGAGAATCACTGCAAGCAGCCGTTCGAGGCGAAGTCGATCATCAACGTCAGCGGCATGAGCTTCGGAGCGATCTCGGCGCCGGCGGTGCGCGCCCTGTCGCGCGGCGCATCCGTTGCGGGATGCTGGATGGACACTGGCGAAGGCGGACTGTCGCCCTACCATCTGGAGGGCGGGTGCGACATCATCATGCAGATCGGCACCGCCAAGTACGGCGTGCGCGACGCGCACGGGGAGCTTTCCGCCGAGCGGCTGGTGGAGCTCTCCAAGGTCGTGAAGGCCTTCGAGATCAAGCTCTCGCAGGGCGCCAAGCCCGGCAAGGGCGGCGTGCTGCCGGGCAAGAAAGTCACGCGCGAAATCGCGCTGATCCGCGGCATCCCGGAGGGCCGCGATTCGATCAGCCCCAACCGCCACCGCGACATTTCCAACATCAACGAGCTGCTCGACAAGGTGGCCTACATCCGCGACCTCACCGGGCGCCCGGTCGGCGTGAAGACCGCCGTGGGCGGATGGAGCTTCCTGAACGATCTCGCCGACGCGGTGCATCGCAGGGGCCTCGAGTTCGCGCCGGACTTCCTGGTCGTGGACGGCGGCGAAGGCGGCTCCGGGGCCGCGCCGCAGGCCCTGGCCGACCACATGAGCCTGTCGATCGAGGAGGCCTTGCCGCGCGTGGTGGATTCACTCATCGAGTCCGGACTCAAGCAGCGCATCCGCGTGGTGGCTTCGGGCAAGCTGGTCACCTCCGCGCGCGCCGCCTGGGCCCTGTGCGTGGGCGCCGATTTCATCAACACCGCGCGTGGCTTCATGTTTTCGCTGGGTTGCATTCAGGCGCTGCGCTGCCAGACAAATACCTGCCCTACCGGCATCGCGACGCACAGCCACCGGTTGCAGCGCGCGCTGGTGGTGGAGGAGAAATACCTGCGCGTGGCGAACTACGCCAACAACATGAACCGCGAGATCGACATGATCGCCCACTCCTGCGGAGTGCGGCACGCGCGCGAACTGCGTCGCGAGCACGTGCGGCTGGTGCAGGCCAACTGCCAGTCGATCGCGCTGAACATGATCTATCCCTACCCGGAACCCAAGGCGCGGGTGCGCGCTGCCTGAATCAGGGACAGACCACGTTTTCCTCTAATTGGAAAACGTGGTCTGTCCCTGGTTTTTCATCGCTGATTTTTCTGCCACCCGTTCCAGAGGCGCCGGGCCGAATCGGCGACCTCGCTGGCGGTGAGTCCAACCGGCCCGATTGCGTTGGATGCGCAGTCGTCGGCGGCGGCCCCATGCAGGTGGGTACCGAGCACCAGGGCCGCCTCGCCAGAGAGCCCCTGCGCCAGCAGGGCGCCCAGGATCCCGGCCAGCACGTCGCCCATGCCCGCGGAGGCCATGCCGGGATTGCCCGAGGTGTTCACGAACCAGTGCTCGTCGCGCGCCACAAGGATGCTGCCGTTGCCCTTGAGGACGACGTCGGCGTTGAATCGCTCGCGCAGCCGCCTTGCCGCCGCGAGGCGGTCATCCTGGATCGCGCCCGTGCCGGTCTCGAGGAGCCGGGCGGCCTCCGCCGGATGCGGGGTGATTATCGTGACCGCGCTGCGGCGCATGCACGCCTGCCTCAGGTCGATGCTTTGCGCCAGAAGGTTCAGTGCATCGGCGTCCAGCACGCAGGCGATGTCGCTTGCAAGTGCCGCACCGAGCAGGGTTTCGGCGCGCTCCCCCATGCCCAGTCCCGGGCCGAGTACCAGCGCATTGAGGTCGAGGCCGAGGGCTTCGTCCGGATGCCGCAGCATCAACTCCGGCGCGCCTGCGTCGAATGACGGAGCGGCGTGGTCGAGCAGGCCGACGAACACCTTTCCCGCGCCCAGCTTGAGCGCCGCACGGCCCGCGAGCAGCGCCGCGCCGCACATCCCGTCGGCGCCGCCGATGATCGCTACGCTGCCGGCATTGCCCTTGTGGAAGTTGCGCGGCCTGGGCTTCAACGTGTGGCGCAGGAGTCCGGGCCCGGCGATCCAGCCGGTGGGCGGGAGCAGGGCGCGCACATCGAGACCGAGGTCGGCCACCCGGACTTCGCCGCACAGGTCCGGGCCGTCGAGTGTGAGGAGCCCGGGCTTTTGCGCTATGAATGTCAGTGTGTGCGAAGCGCGTGTCGCGGTGCCCAGGACGCGGCCCGTGTCCGAGGCGAGCCCGCTCGGGATGTCGAGCGCAAGCACCGGGCAGGACTGAGCGTTGGCGTAGTCGACCAGCCGGGCGTAGTCGCCGGTGATGTCGCGGGCCAGGCCGATGCCGAACAGCCCGTCGATGACCAGGGCCCACCGAACGCCGGCCGGGAGGCTTCCGGCATCGGATGCCGACACGACAGTGACGCGATAGAACCGCTCGCCGAGGACACGCGCCGCGATGCGCGCATCGCCCCCGTTGTTGCCGGGGCCCGCGAGCACCAGGATGTCCTTGCCGCGGCCGGCAACAAGTTCGCCGGCAAAATCGGCGGCTGCGAGCCCAGCGCGCTCCATCAGGGGCGGCTGAACGCCGCTCGCCGCCGTTTCGATGCGGCGGATATCCTCGGTCAGGTAAACGGGAACGGATCCGGCGGTCATGTCGGCCAGAGTACGCCTACTTCTTGTTCATCACCATATCGGGGAGCCAGGTCACCGTGGCGGGGAATACGGTGATGATGCCGATGCAGAGCAATAGGCAGGCGAAAAAGGGCAACGAGCACCTGGCAATATAGTTGCTGTCCTTACCCGTCATGTTCTGCAGCACGAACAGGTTGAAGCCCACCGGAGGCGTCACTTCGGCGATCTCGACCAGCAGCACGATGAAGATCCCGAACCAGATCAGGTCGAACCCCGCCTTCTGGATCATCGGCAGGACCACCGCCGAGGTGAGCACGATCATCGAGATGCCGTCCAGCGCGGTCCCGAGCACGATGTAGAGCATGGCGAGAATGCCGATCAGCGCATACGGCGACAGGCCGAGCGAGGAGACCCATTCGGCGAGGGCGCGCGGAATGCCGGTGAACGCCATGGTCATGCTGAGGAACGAGGCGCCGGCCAGGATGAACATGATCATGCACGAGACCCGCGTGGCGCCCATCAGGCTGTCGATGAAACTCTTCCACGTGAGGGAGCCGCCCCACCAAGCGATCGCGAGCGACCCGAGCACGCCGTAGGCGGCGCATTCCGTGGCTGTCGCGAGGCCCGCCACCAGCACCCAGACGATGAAGGCGATGAGCGCGGTGCAGGGAATCAGGTTGCCCGAGGCGCGCACCTTCTGCGCGAAGGTCATGTCCGGCCCCGGCGGCGGAGTCTTTTCGGGGTTCCTGAGCGCCCACCAGACGATATATCCCGAGAACAGCGCCATCAGGATGAAGCCCGGGATGAACCCGGCCAGGAAAATGCGGATGATCGAGGCATCCGCCGCGACCGCGTACACCACCATCGTGATCGAGGGCGGGATCAGGATGCCCAGCGTGCCCGCCGTGGCGAGCGACCCCAGCGCGATCTTCTCGTCGTAACCGCGCTTGACGAGTTCGGGCAGGGCGACCTTGGCGATCGTCGCGCAGGTGGCCGCGGAGGACCCCGACACCGAACCGAAGATGCCGCAGCCGAGGATCGTGGTGTGCATCAGGCGGCCGGGTACCTTGTTCAGCCAGGGCGCCAGGCCCTCGAACATTTCCTCCGACAGCTTGGTGCGGAACAGGATCTCGCCCATCCAGATGAACATCGGCAACGCCGCCAGTGTCCACGAGGCGTTCGATCCCCAGAACGCGGTAAAAAGGTTTTTCCCGGGTGGCGTCCCCGTGAACAGGGTCATGCCGATCCAGCCGACGATGGCAAGGGTCATCGCTATCCAGACCCCGCTCGCGAGGAACAGCATCATCACGATGAGCAGCATGCCCGCGATTTCGATCAGGTTCATACGTCTTCCGTGAAGTCGCCGCGCGCGTGCCGCTCTTCCACCGCGATCACATACGTCGGCCGGCGGCCGGCGAGCACGATGCAGAACTCATCGAACACCGCGAGGCACAGGATCAGGGCGCCCACGACGAACGAAAGCTGCGGGATCCAGAGCGGGATCACGATCAGGCCGTTGGCCATGTCGTTGAACTGCCAGCTTTCGTAGGTGAACCGGCAGGCCCAGAACGCGAGGTAGCCGCAGAACGCCGTGGCCACCGCGAGCGAACCGACCTCGAACGCCTGGCGCGCACGGACCCCGAGATTCCCGATGAGCAGCTCGACACGCACGAAGTCCCCGCGCTTGAACGTGTCGGCCATTGCCAGGAAAGCGGCGGCGGCGCAGAACCACGCCACGACGTCGTCGGTCCCGCCGGTGCGCATGCCGAGCTCGCGCATGACGGTCTGGCCGATCATCACCACGAAGATGGCGAAAACAAAAAACGCCGCGAGATACCCCGTGGCGTCGTAGATGAAGTTCAGCGAACGGCGCATTAGTGACACGCGCCGCCCGCCGGCCCGCTATTTCGCATACGCGTCGAGGATCGCCTTGCCTTCCGGGCCGGCCTTCTTGACCCAGTCCGCGACCATCGCGTCGCCGATCTTCTTCAGGTCGGCCTTCAGTTGCGCGCTCGGCGGATAGATCGTCATGCCGTTCTTCTTCA
>JANNWA010000182.1:0-3884 GCA_031408275.1 Pseudomonadota bacterium | reverse complement strand
ACGATTTCGTTCACCGACGCGCGCATCAAGGCGACCTACGTGAACTACCCGTCGCCGGGCGGCAATTCCGGCACCATGCGCGGCTATCTCGTGCAGCCGTCCGGTGCGGGGCCGTTTCCGGCGGTGCTGGTGATCCACGAGAATCGCGGTTTGAATCCCTATATCGAAGACGTCGCGCGCCGGGCGGCGGTGGACGGTTTTCTTGCGTTCGCGCCGGATGGTTTGTTCCCGGTCGGCGGGTATCCGGGCAACGACGACGACGGCCGCACGTTGCAGGGCGGCCTCGACCAGGGCAAGTTGCGCATGGACCTGCTCAACGGCGCGCGGTTCCTGAAAGCGCACAAGCTTTCCACCGGCAAGCTCGGCGCGACCGGGTTCTGCTACGGCGGTGGCGCGGTGAATTTTCTTGCCACGGCGATGGGCGCCGACCTGCAGGCCGGCGTGCCTTACTACGGTGCGGCGGCCGAGACTGCGTCCGTGCCGAAGATCAAGGCGCCGCTATTGATCCAGTATGCCGAGAGCGACGAGCGCATCAATGCAATGTGGCCGGCTTTCGAGGCCGCGCTCAAGGCGGCCGGCGTGCCGCACCAGGCGCATTTCTACCCAGGCACCCAGCACGGGTTCCATAACAACTCCACGCCGCGCTACAACGAGGCGGCGGCCAAGCTGTCGTGGGATCGCACCGTGGCGTTTTTCAAGAAGCACCTGGCCTGACGCCATGGGACAGCCGAGGCAGAGATCCGAGACGGCGTATCGCACGATCCAGGTTGCGCCCCTGGCCGGCGCCTTGGGCGCGGAAATCAGCGGAGTCGATCTCGCTTCGTTGATGGACGATGCGGTGTGGGCGGAGATCAACCGTGCGTTCGTTGCCCATTCGGTGATCGTGTTCCGCGACCAGAAGCTCGAGCCCGCGGACCTCATGCGCGTCGGGGAGCGATTCGGTCCGCCGTGTTACTACCCGTTCGTCACCGGCATGCCGGACTTCCCCTACATCTTCGAGATCATCAAGGAGCCTTCCGAGACGCGGAATTTCGGCGGGGCCTGGCATTCGGACAGTTCGTACCTCACGCAGCCGCCTTTGGGGACGCTCTTGTATGCGCTGGAGACGCCACCCCATGGCGGCGACACGCTCTACGCGAGCACGTATGCCGCCTACGACGCCTTGTCGGACGGGATGAAGAAGCTCATCGATCCCCTGGTCGGCGTATTCAGCGCCGAGCTCAAGTACGGCGGCGGGCGCACGGCCATGCACAAGAACATCGGCGCCATGAAGATCCACGACACCGATACTGCCGCCGAGATCGGCGCGGAGCATCCGATCGTGCGCACGCATCCGGAAACCGGGCGCAAGGCCCTGTACCTCAGCCGCAGCCATACCGTGTCCTTCAAGGGCATGAGCGAGGAAGAGAGTCGGCCTTTGATGGATTACCTGATCGCGCACCAGGTGCGGCCGGAGTTCACGTGCCGGGTGCGGTGGTCGCCGGGGACCCTGACGGTTTGGGACAACCGGTGCACGCAGCACAACGCGGTGAACGATTACCACGGGCAGCGGAGAAGGATGCGCAGGTTGACGGTGGGGGCGCAGGGGCCTCGATAGGCGGAGGTGCTGGCTGCGTGCTTGAAATTCCACGGCATCAATCCACAGTAGAACGTCGGACTGATGAACCGATCGTCTTCGTCCACGAATTCGCCGACGACCGCCGCCGTTTCATGAAGCGCGTCTGCCCGTCGGCGTGGCTCACAGTCGTTCCCAACACCTGGTACGCGGTGAATGCCGAAGAGCCCGACCTGCTCAACCGGCTGATGGCGAAGTTCCTCGCTCAGGTCGATTCGGGCCGCTGGCGACCGCGCGACCCGCGCTACTACAACGAGTCGACGATGCTGAGAAGGTGACTTACATACGCCCCGACTGAAACAAGAATGGCTGTTTTTCCGGCTTATTTCAAAAATGCGTGGAAATTTGAAATAAGGAGGGCGTCGGACTGATAAATCCGCAGGCCCCTGGTTCGATCCCAGGTCGGGGAGCCTCGTTTTTCAAGGGCTTAGATCTGAGATCCGGCCCATTTTGTTTATTTCTGCTACGTTGGCGGGGTGAAAGTCACACGCTACTTCGAGGCAACCCGGCAGCGTCCCGATAGGGCTATCATTCGAAACGAATGGATCGAACAAGCAATTCGGACGCCCATTCGGGAAGTTGTCCAGCAAGACGGGCGAATCCGGCGCTGGGTGAAGGTACCGGAAATGGAGGATCGGTTTCTGCGTATCGTGCTTTTGCCGGACGGTGAGACTGTACATAACGCTTTCTTTGACCGAAGGTATGTCCCATGAAGGTTCGCTACTTCGCTGATACCGACACGCTGCTGATCGAGTTCCTCGATTCGCCCGTGACCGAAACTCGTGACCTCGACGAGAACACCGTGGTCGATATGGACGCCCAGGGCAACATCTGCTCGATTACGGTCGAGCACGCTTCCCGTCGTGCGGGCGCACCCCAGTTCTCGTACGAGCAGGTGGCGGCGTAGCGGCGTTTTCGGTGAGACGCAGGTTCCTGGTTATTTATCCAGATTCAGTTCAGGAAATCGCCACCCAGAGCGGCTATCCTGCCAGTTAGCGTACCGTTACCAGTACATTACCGACGCTAACTGGCAGTGCCGAGCGCCCTTCCCAGCGCCTAAGTCCCCCGCCCCCACAACCCGCAATAGCGCCGCGCGATAAACGGCAGTCCCGCCGCATACCCGGGCCAGCTGGCGTACTTCTCGAGCTTGAACTCCTTTTCGGCCGTATCCCAGCACTTGCCCTCGCGCGCGAGCACCTTCATCTCGGCGGAGGCGTCGCGCAGGAGCTGCAGCTGGTCCTCGACGTCTTTCTTGGTGCCCAGGCGATCCCCGGGTCCGGGGTGGCCGGGGATCAGCGTCGCCCAGTCCATCGCGATCACGTCCTCCATGAACTTCTCGGTTTCCAGCGGGTGGAAGTCGATCATGCCGCGCCCGGGCACGGTGCCCACGGGGATCGTGTCCACGACGAAGAGCACGCGCTCCTGCGGCAGGCGCATCACCAGCGTCGAGTCGGAGTGGTTGAGGCCCTTGTAGCTCAATTCGAGGATCGTGCCGCCGAGCCGGATCACGCGGCCACTGTCGCCGACGACCTCGTCGACCGGCACGGTGTGCGGGTCCTTGAGCAGGTCCAGGCGCTCCTTCGCGCGCCGGTGCGCGATCACGGTGGCACCCGCGTCCTTGAAAGCCTGGCCCCCGGCGATGTGGTCGTAGTGGTGGTGGCTGTAGATCAGGTACTTGATCGGCTTGTCGGTGACCTTGCGGATCTCGTCTACATAGGCCTTGCCGCCGGTCGGGCGGCCGTAGGCCACCGGGTCGGTGGCGATCACGCCTTCGCTGGTCACGACGAACATCGCCTGGTGGTTGACGTTGCGGAACACGTAGACGTTGCTGGTCCCGGGAACCAGGGTGGTCGCGATCGCGGGGCGGGCGGGCGCCTGTGCATGGCCGGTCGTGAAAGCGGCGAGCGCGAGCAGCGCGGCGCCGAGGGTCGGGAGAACACTGCGAGGCATGGACTTGACTCCTGGGGAGAGGGATAGGATCGGCGTGCGCCCACAGTCTACGAAAATCCGCGGGACGGTCAAGGCGCACCGCACGGTATATTGCCGGATGCAATTTCCATTCGGGCAGCTGGGGCGTGGGTAAGCGCTGGATGGTGCTTGCGGTGCTGGCCTTTGCGCGCATCGCCATGGGCTTCCAGTTCCAGGCGGTCGCCTCGGTATCGCCCTTTCTCGTCGACGAATTCGGCATCGACTACGCCTCCGTCGGCACGCTGATCGGCCTGTTCCTGCTGCCGGGGCTGGTGCTGGCGCTGCCCGGCGGATTCCTCGG
>JANNWA010000181.1:0-1641 GCA_031408275.1 Pseudomonadota bacterium | reverse complement strand
GCTCACCGCAAAGCTCCACGGCTTGGACTCGGTGACCACGATACGCGCATCGATCTGGTCCGCCTCTTCGGCTTCCTTGAGCGCGATCTGCACGTTCTTGCCCGCGCTCTCGTTGGCAATCGCAGTCTGCACCGCCAGCGTCTTGAAGTTGGGCGCCGCGCCCTCCTGCAGCTCGGGCAGGCTGGCGCGGATGTTGGCCGCGTCGTAGTTCTTCAAGCCCTCCACCGTGATCTTGCCCAGCACGAACTTGACGATCTGCAGGAGCCAGGTTTGCGAAACAAGCACGTTCAGGCATTTTTCAGTTTCTCCAGGAGACGGGGCGCGAGGCGCGAAGCGCACACACCCGCAAAATGGTGGCGATCTGAGCAAAAGATGCTCAAGGGACTGCGCCCTCCGCTTCCTCCGTTATCGAGCAGACGTACTATGGCTGTCGACTGAAAGCGGCACCCAGCCCGGTTTACGGCAAGTGTTGTTGCCACAGGCCAACATCTTTCAAGTTTCACCCGACGGGCGCCGCAGAAACTGCCCTCGCCCGCAGGTCGCTACTCGACCCGTGTCACGGTCATTGGCTTGAACCCCAGGTCCGCCGCCTTGCCCTTGCGCCCGCGCGCTGCCCGCGCATTGTTCAGGCTGCGGATCTCGAGTGTTTCCTCGCGCTCCTTGCCGCCGCGCCCGATGCCGGCAATACGCACGCTGCGGGTGTAGGCTGCGGCACCCGCCAGGCTGTCCCGGGCCTCCAGGTCGATCAATTTCAGGCCGCGCCCACCATTGGCCATGGCGTTGAGCTCGCCGATCTCGAAGGTCAGGATGCGCCCACCGATGGACGCGCAGGCCACGTGGGTCGCCGCCGGCAGACTCACCGCGCCCGAGCCACCCGCCACCTGCGACGGACGCGTCAGGGTTTCGCCCTCGTTGCAACTCACAAAGGCCTTGCCGGCCTTGAGCCGCGAGCTCATCTGCTCGACCGTGGCAAGAAACCCATAACCACCGGAACTGGACAGCAACAGCGTCGCGCCCGCCGGACCGGCAAAGTACCACGACAGCTGCGTGCCAGGCTCGAGGTCGAGCAGGGTCGTCACCGGCTGGCCATCACCACGCGCGCCGGGCAACATGGATACCGGCATCGAATACACCCGGCCCTTGTTGCCGAACACCAGCAGCGTGTCGACCGAGCGGCATTCGAAGGTGCCGTGCAACACATCGCCCGACTTGAACGCAAAACTCGCCGGATCGTGGCCATGGCCATTGCGCGCGCGCACCCACCCCTTGTCACTGACCACCACCGTGACCGGCTCGTCGACCACGCGGACCTCGACCACCGCGCGACGCTCGGCCTGGATCAAGGTACGCCGGACGTCACCGAACTGCTTGGCGTCGGCCTCGATCTCGCGCACCATCAGGCGGCGCAAGGCGGCCGGGCTACCGAGGATCTCTTCGAGCTTTTTCTGGTCTTCGCGCAGGCTCTTGAGCTCCTGCTCGATCTTGATCGCCTCCAGGCGCGCCAACTGGCGCAGCCGGATGTCCAGGATGTCCTCGGCCTGCCGCTCGGACAACGCAAACCGCGCCATCAGCGCCTGCCGGGGTTCATCGGCCTGGCGGATGATGGCGATCACCTCGTCGATGTTGAGCAGGACGAGCTGG
>JANNWA010000180.1:0-5877 GCA_031408275.1 Pseudomonadota bacterium | reverse complement strand
GTGGCTCATCTCCGTGCTCACGGTGGTGATGTTCTTCGGCGGCTGGCAGGCGCCGATCGACAGCGTGGTGCTCAACTGGATGCCGCCGACCGGATGGCTCCTCATCAAGGTTTTCTTCGTCGTGTCCCTGTTCCTCTGGTTCAGGGCCACCTTCCCGCGCTACCGCTACGACCAGATCATGCGGCTGGGCTGGAAGATCTTCATCCCGGTGACGCTGGTCTGGCTGGTGCTGATCGGCGCCTGGATGCAAACCCCGTACTCGCTGTGGAAATGAGGCCCGGCCATGCAACGCACGCTTGAGTTCTTCCGGTCGTTCCTGCTGCTCGAACTGCTGCGCGGGCTGGCGCTGACCGGGCGGCACCTGTTCGCGCGCAAGATCACTGTGCAGTTCCCCGAGGAAAAGACCCCGATGAGCCCGCGCTTCCGCGGCCTGCACGCACTGCGCCGGTACCCGAACGGCGAGGAGCGCTGCATCGCCTGCAAGTTGTGCGAGGCGGTGTGCCCGGCGATGGCGATCCACATCGAGTCGGAGCAGCGCTCCGACGGCACGCGGCGCACGACCCGCTACGACATCGATCTGACCAAGTGCATCTTCTGCGGGTTCTGCGAGGAAGCCTGCCCGGTGGACGCGATCGTCGAGACGCGCGTCCTCGAGTACCACGGCGAAAAGCGCGGCGACCTGTACTACACCAAGCCGATGCTGCTTGCGGTCGGCGACCGCTTCGAAGCGCAGATCGCGCGCGACCGTGAGGCCGATTCAAGCTACCGCTGAACATGATCTTCGAAGCCGCCACCTTCTATTTCTTCGCCGCGATCCTGCTGGTCGCCGCGATAGCCGTCGTCACCGCGCGCAACCCCGTGCATTCGGCGCTGTTCCTCGTGCTGGCGTTCTTCACCGCGTCGGCGATCTGGATGCTGCTGCGCGCCGAATTCCTCGCGATCACCCTGGTGCTGGTCTATGTCGGCGCGGTGATGGTCCTGTTCCTGTTCGTGGTCATGATGCTGGACATCAACCTAGAAAAGATGCGCGAGGGTTTCTGGAGCTACCTGCCGCTCGGCGCGACCGTGGGCATCCTGATGGCCGCCGAGATGGTGCTGGTCCTGGGCGGCCGGTATTTCGACTTCATGCTGCCGCGGCCCAAGGACTATGGCGCGGCCTACAGCAACACCAAGGAACTGGGGCGCCTGCTGTATACGGATTACATGTACGCCTTCGAGATCGCCGCGGTCGTGCTGCTCGTGGCGATCGTGGCGGCCATCGCGCTGACCCTGCGCCAGCGCAAGGACACCAAGGGCCAGGACCCGTCGGCCCAGGTGCGGGTGCGGCCCGCCGACCGGGTGCGCATGGTCTCCATGCCTTCGGAGGACGGCAAGTGACGCTCACCCTGTCGCACTTCCTGGTCCTCGGCGCGCTGCTGTTCGCGATCAGTGTGGTCGGCATCTTCCTCAACCGCAAGAACGTCATCATCCTGCTGATGGCGATCGAACTCATGCTGCTCGCGGTCAACATGAATTTCATCGCGTTTTCCTACTACCTCGGGGACACGGCGGGGCAGGTGTTCGTGTTCTTCATCCTGACCGTCGCGGCGGCCGAGTCGGCCATCGGCCTGGCGATCCTGGTGGTGCTGTTCCGCAACCTGAAGACGATCAACGTCGACGACCTCGACTCCCTGAGAGGATGACTTCGGGATGATCGCAATGAAAACCCTGTACCTCGTCGTTCCCCTCGCGCCGCTCGCCGGCGCGATAGTCGCGGGCCTGTTCGGCCGCGCGATCGGGCGCGCCGGGGCGCACACGGTGACCATCCTGTCGGTGCTGGTGTCGTTCCTCGCCTCGTGCATGGTGTTCTCCGACGTGATGGCCGGCAACACCTTCAACGGCAGCGTCTATACATGGATTACCAGCGGTGAAACCAGGCTGGAGATAGGATTTCTCATCGACCGCCTGACGGCGATCATGATGATCGTGGTGACGTTCGTCTCGCTGATGGTCCATGTGTACACCATCGGGTACATGGCCGGGGACCCGGGCTACCAGCGGTTTTTCTCCTACATCTCGCTGTTCACCTTCTCGATGCTGATGCTGGTGATGGCCAACAACTTCCTGCAGCTTTTCTTCGGCTGGGAGGCGGTCGGCCTGGTGTCCTACCTGCTGATCGGCTTCTGGTACACGCGGCCGACCGCGATCTACGCGAACATGAAGGCGTTCCTGGTCAACCGCGTGGGCGACTTCGGCTTCATCCTCGGCATCGGCCTGGTGCTCGCCCACTTCGGCACGCTCGACTACGGCGCGGTGTTCTCGCAGGCGCCGGCCGTCTCTGGCAAGACGATCGAGGTGTTCGGCGGCTCGCCGTGGCTGCTGATGACGGTGATCTGCATCTGCCTGTTCGTCGGCGCGATGGGCAAGAGCGCGCAGTTCCCGCTGCATGTCTGGCTCCCGGACTCGATGGAAGGCCCCACGCCGATTTCGGCCCTGATCCATGCCGCCACGATGGTGACCGCGGGCATCTTCATGGTGGCGCGCATGTCGCCGCTGTTCGAGTTGTCGCAGACCGCGCTGTCCGTCGTGCTGGTGATCGGCGCGATCACCGGCTTGTCCATGTCCGTGGTCGCGATCACGCAGTTCGACATCAAGCGGGTGGTCGCCTATTCGACGCTCTCCCAGCTGGGCTACATGACCATGGCGCTGGGCGCCTCGGCCTATTCGGTCGCGATCTTCCACCTGATGACGCACGCCTTCTTCAAGGCGGTCCTGTTTCTCGGGGCGGGCTCGGTGATCATCGCGATGCACCACGAGCAGGACATGCGCCGCATGGGCGGGCTGAGGAAATACATGCCCATCACCTACTTGACCATGTTCGCGGCCGCGCTGGCCAACGCGGGTTTTCCGCCGTTCGCCGGGTTCTTCTCCAAGGACACGATCATCGAGGCGCTGCACGCCTCGCATACGCCGGGCGCCACCTTTGCCTACCTCGCGGCCTTGGCAGGAGTGTTCTTCGGCGGCCTGTATTCGTTGCGGCTCATGTTCATGACGTTCCATGGCACCGAGCGCATGGACGCGCACACGAGGAACCACCTCCACGAGTCGCCCAAGGTCGTCACATGGCCGCTGTTGCTGCTGGCGATCCCCGCGATTGGCGCCGGCTGGACGATCGGGACGGTGGTGTACGGGGACTACTTTGGCGCTTCGATCCACGTGCTGCCCGCCCACGGCGCGATGGCGGAACTCAAGGAAAGCTTCCACGGAGTCTGGCCGATGATGCTGCACGGCCTCACAGCGCTGCCTTTCTGGCTCGCCTTGGCCGGCGCCTGCACGGCCTGGTACCTCTATGTCGCGCGGCCGGACCTGCCCAGGGTCGTGGCCGGGAAATTCGGCATTCTCTACGCGATCGTCGAGCGCAAATACGGGTTCGACGAGTTCTATTCGTGGCTGTTCGCCGGCGGCGCGCGCGTCCTGGGCGGCGGGTTGTGGAAGTACGGCGACCAGCGCGTCATCGACGGCATCGCCGTGAACGGCACGGCGCGCCTGGTGGGGTGGGTCTCCCGCGTCGCACGCCTGTTCCAGACCGGCCTCGTCTACCAGTACGCGTTCACGATGATCATCGGCGTGTTCGTCCTGCTTACCCTGTGGTTTGCCCGCACCTGACCCCGGCCCACGACGAACCCCGCACACCAGAACAACAATGCACACCACGGTACCTCTGCTGAGCCTCTCGATCTGGGTCCCGGTCCTCGCGGGCCTGCTGGTGCTCGCCACCGGAGGCGACCGCAACGCCCCGCTGGCCCGCGCCATCGCGCTGTTCGGGGCGCTGTTCGGCTTCTTCGTGACGATCCCGCTCTACACCGGCTTCAATTCCCAGACCGTGGGCATGCAGTTCGTCGAGCTCTCGCCCTGGATCGCGCATTTCAACATCAACTACCACCTTGGTGTGGACGGCATCTCGGTGCTGTTCATCCTGCTAAACAGCTTCATCACGGTGCTGGTCGTGATGGCGGGCTGGACGGTGATCGAGAACCGCGTCGCGCAGTACTTTGCCTCGTTTCTGTTCCTGTCGGGAATAATGAACGGGGTGTTCGCCGCGCTCGACGGCGTGCTGTTTTACGTCTTCTTCGAGGCGACGCTGATCCCGATGTTCATCATCGTGGGCGTCTGGGGCGGCCCCAACCGCGTCTACGCCGCGCTCAAGTTCTTCCTCTACACCTTGCTCGGCTCGCTGCTGATGCTGGTCGCGCTGCTGTACCTGCACAACAAGTCCGGAGGGAGCTTCGCGATCCTCGACTGGCACAAGCTGCCGATCGCGCTGCCGGCGCAGAAGCTGCTCTTCTTCGCGTTCCTGTTCGCGTTCGCGGTCAAGGTGCCGATGTGGCCGGTGCACACCTGGCTGCCGGACGCGCACGTGGAGGCCCCCACCGGCGGTTCGGTCGTGCTGGCGGCGATCATGCTGAAGCTCGGTGCCTACGGGTTCGTGCGGTTCTCGCTGCCGATCCTGCCGGACGCGAGCCGCGATCTCGCCTGGTTCATGATCGCGCTCTCGCTGATCGCGGTGGTCTACATCGGGCTGGTCGCGCTGGTGCAGTCCGACATGAAGAAGCTGATCGCCTATTC
The DNA here is from genome assembly GCA_031408275.1 of Pseudomonadota bacterium. Classification (GTDB taxonomy): domain Bacteria; phylum Pseudomonadota; class Gammaproteobacteria; order Burkholderiales; family SG8-39; genus SZAS-79. The sequence continues at coordinate 1,272 of JANNWA010000180.1, read as the reverse complement.
GTCGATTTCGCACATGGGGTTCGTGACCCTGGGCTTCTTCATCTTCAACGCCTACGGGGTGGAAGGCGCGCTGGTGCAGATGATTTCCCACGGCTTCATCTCCGCGGCCATGTTCCTGTGCGTCGGCGTCATGTACGACCGCATGCACAGCCGCCAGATCGCCGACTACGGCGGCGTGGTGAACACCATGCCCAAGTTCGCCGCGTTCTTCATGCTGTTCTCGATGGCCAATTGCGGGCTGCCCGGCACCAGCGGGTTCGTCGGCGAGTTCATGGTGATCATGGGCGCGATGAAGGCGAGTTTCTGGGTCGCGTTCGCCGCATCGACCACGCTGATCTTCGGGGCGGCGTACACGCTCTGGATGTACAAGCGGGTGGTGTTCGGCGCCATCGCCAACGATCGTGTGGCCGGGCTCAAGGACCTCAACGGGCGCGAGTTCGTGGTGCTCTGCGCGCTGGCCGTGGCGGTGCTCGCGATGGGCATCTACCCGCTGCCCTTCACTGAAGTCATGCACGCTTCGGTCAACGACCTGCTGCGCCACGTCGCGCTGCCCAAGCTGTGAACCCCGCCCTATGACTGCCGTGAACACCGCGCTGCCCGATTTCGTTCTTGCGCTGCCGGAGATATTCCTGCTGGTCATGGCCTGCGCCGTGATGATCACGGACCTGTTCGTGAAGGGCGAGCGGCGCACCGTGAGCTACCTGCTGGCCCAGTTCACGCTGGCCGGTTGTGCAAGCCTGACCCTGCTCGTGATGGTCGGGACCCAGGGCGCGCCGAGCTATACCTTCAGTGGCCTGTTCGTGGCCGACATGATGTCGCACCTGCTCAAGCTCGCGGCCTACATCGCGTTCTCGACCGCGCTGGTCTACTCGCGCCAGTACCTGCTCGACCGCGGGCTCATGACGGGCGAGTACCTCACGCTGCTGCTGTTCGCGCTGCTCGGCATGATGGTGCTGATGTCGGCCAACAGCTTCCTGACGGTCTACATGGGCCTGGAACTGCTGTCGCTCTGCCTGTACACGATGGTTGCCCTCAACCGCGATTCGGCCGCCTCGACCGAGGCGGCGATGAAGTACTTCGTGCTGGGCGCGCTGGCCTCGGGCCTCCTGCTGTACGGCATGTCCATGATCTACGGCGCGACGGGTACGCTCACGCTGACCGAAGTATCCAAGGCCATCGGAAGCGGCATGGCGGACAAGACCATCCTCGTGTTCGGCCTGGTGTTCACGGTCTGCGACCTCGCCTTCAAGCTCGGCGTGGTGCCGTTCCACA
>JANNWA010000179.1:0-13169 GCA_031408275.1 Pseudomonadota bacterium | reverse complement strand
GCTTCCCGGTTGGTCCACGAGAAGCACTTGTCGGCTGCCTCTTTGCTGGGCAGCCACTGCCAGGCCGTGTGCTCGTCCGGCGCAAGCCGCACGGGAACGGCAGCGGGTATCTCCAAGCTGAACATGTGCTCATCGTTGTGCGTGGTTCCCGGCGCGAAGCGGTGCCGCCATTGCGGGTAGATCTCGAAGGTGCGCATGACGTCCCAACGCACCAGCCGGTCGCGCGGGACATCGATGCCGGTCTCCTCGAACACCTCGCGCACCGCGGCATCCTCGAGCGGTTCGTCGGGCCGATCGATCGAACCGGTGACCGACTGCCAGTAACCCGGGCGTGCAGCCCGCTCGATCAGCAGGACCTCCAGGGCCGGCGTGTGGATCACCACCAGCACCGAGACCGGGAGCTTCGGCCGGTTCACGCGCCGGGCCTCCCGCGCTTTTCCCTGTAAAGCGCGGGCAGGGTGAGTGTCCCGGCCGGATCGATGAACACCGCGAAGAAGGCCCCGCCCCGCTCCCGCCAGTACTCTGCGGCGGAGGCCAGGACATCCTGGAGGATGCCCAGGTCGTCGTCCTGCGCCGCGCCGGAAAGAAGGATCACGCGTGGGACGGCACTGCGCCACGAGAGGTCCGTGAGGCAATCCTCGAGCGCATCCCAGTTGCCCCCGAACCAGTCGGGAAAACCGAGCGGCCCGGCCATGGCCGCAAGCATCGCCGCCTTGCCGGCCCCGAGCGTGACCGCGACAAGATCGTGTGCGCTTCCCGCCAGCGAAGCGCGGATGTCGTTGTCGTGAGACACGCGATAGACGCCCGACTTTTCCGGATCGGACAACCTTTCGAGGAGTTTGCTCACGGGTTCATTCCACGCAGTTGTTCCATGCCGTCATTCGACCATGCGGCGAAAGGTCTGGTAGTGGTCGCCGCTGTAGTAATACTCGCCCGGCTTGCCGGCGACGATGCGCCGGGCGCCGCGGTCCCGGCTGCCCGGGGTCTTCACCGTGTACTCGCGATAGTAGCCGCGTTCGCGCTTCGGCAAGCGCCCCTCGCGGTTGCCAAAGGCTATCCCGTCACGATCATAGGGGAAGGGCCCGCCGGCCTTGATGAGCGCAAGGGTCTCGCGCGCCTCCTTGGGCAGGTCCGCGACGGCGACCTCGCCCAGCCCGGAAAACGCCGCCGCCTCAACGCAGAGCAGCAGCGCGAGCCCGAGCCCGAGAAGCCGCCTCACGCCTTGGGCTTTTCCCTCAGACGCAGGCCAAGCTCGCGCAACTGCTTGTCGTCCACGGGGCTCGGCGCGTGCGTGAGCAGACACTGGGCGCGCTGCGTCTTGGGGAAGGCGATGACGTCGCGGATCGACTCGGCGCCGGTCATCATCGTGACTATGCGGTCGAGGCCGAACGCGATGCCGCCGTGGGGGGGCGCGCCGAAAGCCAGGTTGTCCAGCAGGAAACCGAACTTCATCCGCGCTTCCTCGTCCGCGATGCCGAGTGCCTGGAACACCTTCGCCTGCACCTCGGCACGGTGGATACGCACCGAGCCGCCGCCGATCTCCGAGCCGTTCAGCACCATGTCATAGCCCTTGGAAATCGCCTTGCCGGGATCGGTCGCGAGGAAGTCCTCATGGCCGTCCTTGGGGGACGTGAACGGGTGGTGCATGGCCGACCAGCGCTTTTCGGCCTCGTCGTATTCGAACATCGGGAAATCGACGACCCACAGCGGGCGCCAGCCTTTTTCGGCGTAGCCCTTCTCGTGGCCCACCCTCACCCGCAGCGCGCCAAGGGCGTCGTTCACGACCTTGGCCTTGTCCGCGCCGAAGAAGATCACGTCACCGTTCTCCGCGCCCGTGCGTTCGAGGATCTGCGCGAGCGTTTCCGCAGTGAGGAACTTCACGATCGGCGATTGCAGGCCCTCGGCCCCTTTCGACTTGTCGTTCACCTTGATATAGGCAAGGCCCTTCGCACCGTAGATGGAGACGAACTGGGTGTAATCGTCGATCTCCTTCCTCGACAGCTCGGCCTTCGGCACGCGCAGCGCGGCGACGCGGCCACCGGGCATGTCCGCGGCGCCGCGGAACACCTTGAATTCCACCGCTTTCATCAGGTCGGTGAGCTCGGTGAGTTCGAGCGGCACGCGCAGGTCGGGCTTGTCCGAGCCGTAGCGGCCCATCGCCTCGGCCCAGGTCAGGCGCGGAAACGGGTCGGGGAGCGCGATGTCGAGGGTCTCCTTGAACACCGCACGGATCATCTTCTCCATCATGGCCTGTATCTCGGCTTCGCCGAGGAACGAGGTCTCGATGTCGATCTGCGTGAACTCGGGCTGGCGGTCGGCGCGCAGGTCCTCGTCGCGAAAGCACCGCACGATCTGGTAGTAGCGGTCGAAGCCCGCCACCATCAGCAGCTGCTTGAAGATCTGCGGCGACTGCGGCAGCGCGAAGAACTCGCCCGGATGCACGCGCGAGGGCACCAGGTAGTCGCGCGCTCCCTCGGGTGTCGAGCGCGTGAGCATCGGGGTTTCGATGTCGATGAAGCCGAGGGTATCGAGCGCCTCCCTCACCGCCATCGTCACTTTGTAGCGCAGCCGCAGGTTCTTCTGCATCTGGTCGCGGCGCAGGTCGAGCACGCGGTACTGCAGGCGCACCTGCTCGGACAGGTTCTCGTCGTCGAGCTGGAACGGCGGCGTCACCGAAGGGTTGAGGATCTCGACCTCGTGGGCAAGGACCTCGATTTCGCCGGAGCGCAGATTGGGATTCACCGTGCCCTCGGGGCGGCGCCGCACCTTGCCGGTCACCTTGAGGACGAACTCGTTCCTCACGCGATCGGCGGTAGCGAATGCCTCGGCGCGGTCCGGGTCGCAGACGACCTGCGCAAGGCCTTCGCGGTCGCGCAGGTCGATGAAGATCACGCCGCCGTGGTCGCGCCGGCGGTGGGCCCAGCCGGCAAGCGTGACTATCTGGTCGAGGTTCGCGGCGGAAAGGTCGCCACAGTAATGGGTGCGCATGGGATCAGGCCTTGCCGTTGGGGATGCTCTTGCCGTTCCTGGGATTCTGTCCGGGCGCCACGGTGCCCATCGAGATGATGTACTTGAGCGCCTCGTCCACGCTCATGTCGAGTTCGATCACGTCCGCGCGGCGCAGCATCACGAAGTAGCCGCCGGTCGGGTTCGGGGTGGTCGGGACATAGACCGACACATATTCGCCCTGCAGGTGGCGGGCCACGTCGCCGCCGGGCGAGCCGGTGAGGAAGGCGATCGTCCACATGCCCTCGTGCGGCCACTTCACGAGCAGCGCCTTGCGGAACGCCTGCCCGCTGGAGGAGAACAGCGTGTCCGAAACCTGCTTCACGCTCGAGTAGATCGAGTTCACCACCGGAATGCGGTGCAGGATCTCGTGCCAGAAATGCACCAGCCGCGCGCCGATGAAATTGGCGGCGAGCACACCCGTGGTCAGGACGATCGCCAGCGTCAGCAGCACACCCAGGCCGGGAACGTGCGCACCCAGCCAGTTCTCGGTCCGCAACTGCTGTGGCAGCAGGAGCAGCACCTGATCGAGCGTGGTCACGACGAGGTTCAGCACCCACAGCGTGATCACGAGCGGGATCCAGATCAGCAGGCCGGTAATGAGATATTTCTTCACGATAATGCCAGGAGTGAATGCAAAAATCCGGTTAAGGCTGCGCTCGAGCCCGGAAGGACGACAACGCGCGCCCGCCCGGGGCGACGGCTAACCGGACGTGCCTGCCGGGGCGGCCTTGGGGGCTGCTGCCGTACTACCGCTGTCCGACGACGGGCTCTCACCGGCTGGCTTGGCCGGCGCAGCGGCGCCATCGGGCTTGGCGTCGGACTTCGCGTCGGACTTGGCCGCAGGCTTGGCGCCGCTGCCCTTGAAATCGGTGGCATACCAGCCACTGCCTTTCAGCTGGAAGCCGGCCGCGGACAGCAGTTTTTTAAGGCTCTCCTTGCCGCAGGACGGGCAGACCGTCATCAGCGGATCGGACAACTTCTGCAGGAACTCGTCCTGGAAGCCGCATTCCGAGCAACGGTATTCATAGATCGGCATGGCACCGCCCCAAAACTTTCAAAGATCACGATTATACCCCGGGCGGTTGGCCTAGGACGCTGATTCAGGGGCGAAAAACGGGTTTTCAGGGGGCGTCGCTCAACGACCTCAGGAAGGTCTCGAGGTCCGCGGCCTCGGCCGCGGTTAGCCGGAGCGGCTTCAGGATCTTCTCGCCGTCGGCATGCAGGCGATCCTCGTTCAGTTCGGAATAGTGACGCACCACATCGGCGAGCGTCGCGAGATGCCCGTTGTGCATGTAAGGTGCGGTCCGCGCGACGTTGCGCAGGCCGGGCACCCGGAACTCACCCCAGTTGCGGTGCTCGAGGGTCACATGGCGCGTGCCGGTCGCCGACGCTCGCGCGGGATCGTCGTTGTAGGCGCCCAGCAGGCTGGCGCGGCTCGCCAGCAGCTTGCGGATGCCTTCGTGGCGCCCCGGGTCGACCCGGCCGGGCGCGGCAAAAAACGGGATGCCGACATCGCCGAACTCGCCATTGGTGAAGTTCGGCCCGAAATGGCAGACCGCGCAGTTGCCTCGCCCGACAAAGATCTTCAGCCCGCGTTGCGCGGCGGCCGGGTAACGGTCGGCCTCTCCCCGGTCGCCCCTTGCGACCGCGTCACGAAACGCGTCGAACGGCGTGCGCCCGCTCACGAGGGTCTCCTGGAACGCGGCGAGGGCCTTGCCGACGTTCACGGTCACCGTGTCATCGTCTGTTGGAGCGGTGCCGAAAGTCCGGCGGTAACGCTCCGCCATCAGTGCATCGCCACGCACCAGCGCGCCGACATGCGAGGTGCTTGCGCCCATCTCGCGCCGGTCGACGATCGGGCGCAGGCTCTGCGACCACAGGCTGTCCGCGGCGCCATCCCAGCCGAACCAGCGGTTGTGCCTCACGTCGAGCAGCCCGGGCGTGTTGCGGTCGAGCTGCACGAACCCCTCGCCTCGCGGCTTGCCATCCGCAAACAAGCGCGCCGGCAGGTGGCAGGTAGCGCATGACGACTTGCCGTTGCCGGACAGGCGCGGGTCGAAGAACAAGTCCCGGCCGAGCGCAACGGCTTCGGGCCGGCCGGAAACCCGGTTGCTCGGGTCCGGCGACCAGGGCATCGGCCACGGCCCGTGCTGCAGGATGCGGCCGGTTTCAGCCGCGGTAAATTCAACGGCCGATGTGGCGAAACCCTCGGTCCGGGCTACCAGAACGTCCACGGCGGCCAGGCAGGCGAGCAGTCCGGCGCACAGCGCCCGGACACCGGGCCGGCGTTTCACTCGAGGACGATGGACTGTGTCAGGCGGTCGGACTTGCCGCCCGAACGCACGTCGAAGACGAACTCCCACCGCCCGGGCATGTGGAACATCAGCCCCTCGGCCTTGTAGCGGCCGCCGGGTGCGGCGCCGACCTGGGCCTTGTAGTTCATGCCATGGCGATGCTCCGGCATGTGCGCGTCGACGCTCACGCTCTCGGGCGCCTGGACCCCGGTCTTCGGGCACACCGCAAGTTCCAGCGCGAAATGCCTGCCTACGGCGACCGTCCCCGGAACGGGGCGGTAACCGAGCGAGAAGCGCGCGGACTCGAGTTGCTTTCCGCCCGGCAGCGCCGGGTTGCAGGCGGGTTGTGCTGCGGCGGGCAGCGCCGCGAGCAGCGCCGCGGCAAGGACGCAGGCACGCATCACTTGCGCATCGGCCCGCCGAAGACCGCCTCGCCATTCTTGTACGCGATGCGTTCCGCCACGTCCGCCGGCAACTCCTTCATCCAGGCGCGCGACCAGTTGGCGTGTTCCACCACGTACGGCCAGCGCTCGGGCGTGAAGCTGTCGGTGCCGACCATGAAGCGGTCGGGAAACTCGATGAACGTCGCCTTCCACTCCGGGCCGATCTTCCCGCCCGAGCCATGGTCGGTGCGGAACGCGAGGTCGCACCACAGGTTCTTGTGCTTTTTCAGCATCTCGCGCAGCCGCTCAGGCTGGTCGAAGCCGGAATGCGCCCACAGGATGCGCGCTTCGGGCCACTGCTTGAACAGGCGCTCGATCGCGTCCGCATCCGAATGCGCGTGCAGGAGGAGCTTGTTCTGCTTCGCCAACTGCACCATGCGGCGGGGAACCGGCAGGTCCGCATCGGCACCGTACAGGTGGAACTCGCCGATCGCGACATAACGATGCTTCGCCAGGCGCTGCTCCATGTACGTGATCACCGTTTCGTCGCGGAACCAGCTGGAGAGCTCGCCGCGCGTGCGGTAGGGGCGCAGCGAAGGCAGGATCAGGTCCGGCGCCTCGGCGTAAAGTTTCTGGTTGCCGTCGTCGTTCGAACTCGACACGAGGGCGCGCCGCAATCCGGCCTTGCGCAGCAGCGCAATCGCGTCCTTGGGCGGCACTGTTTCCCACGCGTCGTGGCTGTAGTGCAGGTGCGCGTCGAAGATCGGCAGCTCGGCCGCGGGGACCGACGCCGTTACCGCGGCGCCCGCCACGACCGCACAAAGGAGTCCCGCAAGTTTTGCGCGCATGTTCAGAACGGGATGTCGTCTTCCATGTCGTCGAACTTGCCCGCCGGTTTTTTCGCTCCGGCGGGGGCCGGCCGGCTTTCGGCAGGCGGTCCGCCGCGCGGCTCGCCCGCGTCGCCGCGATCGGCGCCCCGGCCACCGCCCTCACCCATGCCCTGGCGGCCGCCGAGCATCTGCATCGTGTCGCAGACGATCTCGGTGGTGTACTTGTCCTGGCCTTCCTTGTCCTGCCACTTGCGCGTGCGCAGGCGCCCTTCCACGTACACCTGCGACCCCTTCTTGAGGTACTCGCCGGCGATCTCCGCGAGACGGTTGAAGAACACCACCCTGTGCCACTCGGTGGCTTCCTTCTTCTCGCCGCTGGTCTTGTCCTTCCAGGTATCGGTCGTCGCGATGCTCACGTTGGTGACCGCCCCGCCGTCCGGCAGGTAGCGGGTCTCGGGGTCGCGCCCGAGGTTGCCCACCAGGATTACCTTGTTGATCGATGCCATGTTCCGTCTCCCGAGTTGTCCATTGTGTTGTACATCCGGCGCCCGCGCCGGGCAACTGGTTCCCCGCCGCGCGCTACGCCGTATTCGTTTCCACGCTCAACGACCGAGGTTTCGAAGGGTTGACCGGCCGCATCCCCGCCACAAGCGCCAGCCACGCCAGCATCAGGGCCGCGCCGAGCACATACACGGCGCCAGCCCCGAAATTCTTGGCCATCCAGCCGCCGGCCAGTCCGCCCGCGAACAATCCCATAGTCTGCGTGGTGTTGTAAACGCCGATCGCGCTGCCGCGGGCGCGTTCGGGCGCGATGCGCGACACCAGCGACGGCAGCATCGCCTCGAGCACGTTGAATGCGGCGAAAAACAACAGCAACAGCACAATGAGCGCGACCAGTCCCTGAGCAAACACCAGCCCCGCCTGCACCGCCAGCATAAGGCCGACCGCGCCGGCCATGACCACCTGCGACTTGTTGCGCCGGTCGGCGTACATGATCGGGGGCACCATCAGGACGAAGGATGCCAGCACGACCGGCAGGTAGGCCTTCCAGTGCGCCGCCAAGGGCAGGCCGGCATCGATCAGCGCCGCCGGCACCACGATGAACATCGCCATCTGCACCAGGTGCAGCGCGAAGATTCCGAAGTTCAGCCGAGCGAGTTCGGGATTGGCGATCACTGAAGCAAGCGAAGGCGCGGGGCCCAGGTCCTTGTGTTTGGCAGGCGGCACGTCGGGGATCGCCCCGAAAACTACCGCGAGGCCGCCCAACGCCATCACGCCGGTCAGCACGAACAGGCCGTCCATGCCGATCCAGCCATACAGGACAGGCGCCACTACCAGCGACAGCGCGAAGGTAAATCCGATGGTCGCGCCGATCATGCCCATGACCTTGGTGCGGTGCTGTTCGCGCGTGAGATCGGCAGCCAGCGCGACCACCACCGATGAAATCGCCCCGGCGCCTTGCAGCGTGCGGCCTGCGATCGCCACATAGATGTCAGTCGCCGACGCCGCGAGGAAACTGCCGAGCGCGAAGACCACCAGCCCGAACGCGATCACGGGCTTTCGTCCGAACCGGTCGGAGGCCATGCCGAACGGCAGTTGCAGGAATGCCTGCGCAAGGCCGTAGGCCCCCAGCGCGATGCCCACCAGCGTGAGGTCGCTACCGCCTGCGAGCTTCGGCGCGTGCACCGCGAACACGGGGAGGATCAGGAACAGGCCGAGCATGCGCAACCCGAAGAGCGACGCCAGGCTGAGGCCTGCGCGCACTTCCATCGGGGACATCTTCAGGGGTTCGGAATCGACCGCGGGGACGGGCGGCATCGCTCGGGAGGCCAGAAAGGCTTTATTGCAGTGCGGGAAAGTCGTTATAGTAGCAGGTTAACTTTTGCGGTCCCCGGCTGAAAGGCGCGGGGACGAGTCGCTTTTGATGAGCGCTTTAATGAGCCCTTCCGGAACGAACACGATCCGCATCCGCGGCGCGCGCACGCACAACCTCAAGAACATCAGCCTCGACCTGCCGCGCAACAAGCTGGTGGTGATCACCGGACTGTCGGGCTCGGGCAAATCCTCGCTCGCGTTCGACACGCTGTATGCCGAGGGCCAGCGGCGCTACGTCGAGTCGCTGTCGGCCTACGCGCGCCAGTTCCTGCAGCTCATGGAAAAGCCCGACGTCGACCTCATCGAGGGCCTGTCGCCGGCGATCTCGATCGAGCAGAAGGCGACCAGCCACAACCCGCGCTCCACCGTCGGCACGGTCACCGAGATCCACGACTACCTGCGCCTCTTGTACGCGCGCGTCGGCACGCCGTTCTGCCCCGACCACGAACTGCCGCTGCGCGCCCAGTCGGTGGCGCAGATGGTCGACCACGCGCTGTCGCTCCCGGAGGACACGCGCCTCATGATCGTCGCCCCCGTCGTTGCCGGGAGGAAGGGCGAACAGCACGACCTGCTCGATGAACTGCGCGCCCAGGGCTTTACGCGCGTGCGCATCGACGGCAAGGTGCACGAGCTCGATGCCGCGCCCAAGCTCGCGCGCAACGTAAAGCACACGATCGACGTCGTCATCGACCGGGTCAAGGTGCGTCCCGAAGTGAAGCAGCGCCTGGCTGAATCGTTCGAAACCGCGTTGCGGCACGCCGACGGCCGCGCCCTGGCCGTCGAAATGGACGGCGGCAAGGAGCACCTGTTCTCCGCGCGCTTCGCCTGCCCGGCGTGCAGCTACTCGCTCGCCGAGCTCGAGCCGCGCCTGTTCTCGTTCAACATCCCCATGGGCGCCTGCCCGACCTGCGACGGCCTGGGCTCAATCGACTTCTTCGACCCCAAGCGCGTGGTGGCCCACCCCAACATGAGCCTCGCCTCCGGCGCGATCAAGGGCTGGGACCGGCGCAACGGTTTTTACTTCTCGATGCTCGGGTCGCTCGCCAAACACTTCAAGTTCGACGTCGACGCCCCCTGGGAAATGCTGGCCGACGAGATCCAGCACCTGATCCTGTACGGCTCGGGCAAGGAAAAGGTGGCGTTCACCTACCTGACCGAGCGCGGCCGCAGTTCGATCCGCGAGCACACCTTCGAAGGCGTGGTGCCGAACCTCGAGCGCCGCTACAAGGAGACCGACTCCGTGGTGGTGAAGGAAGAACTCGCCAAGTACCGCAACACGCGGATCTGCCCGGACTGCAACGGCACCCGCCTGCGGCGCGAGGCCCGCTTCGTGCGCATCGGCGAGCACCCCATCTACGAGATCTCGCACTGGCCCCTGAAGGCGGCGCACGCGTTCTTCTCGGTGCTCGAATTGCAGGGTGCGCGCCAGCAGATCGCGGAGCGCATCGTGCGCGAGATCGCGAACCGCCTCGCGTTCCTGAACGACGTCGGCCTGGACTACCTGTCGCTCGACCGTTCGGCCGAAACCCTGTCGGGCGGCGAATCGCAGCGAATCCGCCTCGCCTCGCAGATCGGCTCGGGACTGACCGGGGTGATGTACGTGCTCGATGAGCCCTCCATCGGCCTGCACCAGCGCGACAACGCCCGCCTCCTCGATACGCTCAAACGCCTGCGGGACCTCGGCAACACCGTGATCGTGGTCGAGCACGACGAAGACGCCATCCTCGCCGCCGACCACGTCGTCGATATGGGACCGGGCGCGGGCGAAGCCGGGGGGCGCATCGTCGCCGAGGGCGCACCGGCCGACATCCTCGCCAACCCCGAGTCGCTCACCGGCAAGTACCTCGGCCGCACCCTGAAGATCGACGTTCCCGGCCTGCGCCACCGGCCGGGCAAGAAGATGCTGCGCATCCGCGGCGCGAGCGGCAACAACCTCAAGCAGGCCAACCTCGACCTGCCGGTGGGCCTGTTCGTCTGTGTCACCGGCGTATCGGGATCCGGCAAGTCCACGCTGATCAACGACACCCTGTACGCGGCGGTGGCGCGCAGCCTCTATGGCAGTTCGCTCGAGCCGGCACCGTTCGAATCGATCTCCGGCATCGACCTGTTCGACAAGGTGATCAGCGTCGACCAGAGCCCCATCGGCCGCACGCCCCGCTCGAACCCCGCCACCTACACGGGACTATTCACGCCGATCCGCGAGTTGTTCGCGGGCGTGCCCGAGGCTCGCACGCGCGGTTACGACGCCGGGCGCTTCTCGTTCAACGTCAAGGGCGGACGCTGCGAGGCCTGCCAGGGCGACGGCGTGCTGAAAGTGGAGATGCACTTCCTGCCCGACATCTACGTCCCCTGCGACGTCTGCCACGGCAAGCGCTACAACCGCGAGACGCTCGAGATCCAGTACAAGGCAAGGACGATCGACGAGGTGCTGCAGATGACGGTGAGCGAGGCGCACGGGTTCTTCTCGGCCGTGCCCGTCGTCGCGCGCAAACTCCACACGCTCCTCGACGTGGGGCTTGGGTACCTGCGCCTCGGCCAATCGGCCACCACCCTGTCGGGCGGCGAGGCGCAGCGCGTGAAGCTGTCGCTCGAACTGTCCAAGCGCGACACCGGCCGCACGCTCTACATCCTCGACGAGCCGACCACGGGCCTGCATTTCCACGACATCAAGCTGCTGCTCGGCGTGCTGCACCAGCTGCGCGACGCGGGCAACACCGTGGTCGTGATCGAGCACAACCTGGACGTCATCAAGACCGCGGACTGGATCATCGACCTCGGCCCGGAGGGCGGCGACGGCGGCGGGCAGATCCTGGTGGAAGGCACACCCGAAACGGTGGCGGCCACCCCGGCGAGCTATACCGGCCGCTACCTGCGCGAGGTGCTGGACTTCCCGGCGCCGCGCAAGCGCGCCGCGGCGGGCTGAGGACCGCGGCTAGCTCACCGCCAGGCGCGGCGCAGCGCCGGGCGACACCTCCCAGCGGAGCCTGCGCTCGTGGAACTGCGTGAGGCTGTCGCGGTGGCCGATCGACACCAGCGTCGTCTGGGGCAACCTCTCCCGCAACAGCGCATAGAGGTCCGCCTGGGCCTGCTCTGGCAGCGCAGCGCTGGCCTCGTCCAGGAACAGCCACTCCGGCCGGTTGATCAGCGCGCGCGCGAACGCAACCCGCTGCTGCTCTCCGCCCGAAAGCACCTGCGCCCAGTTCTCTTCGCGCGCGAGGTCGTCGCGCAATCCGCCGAGCCCGACGGCCGCCAGCACCTCGGTCACCTCGGTGTCGCTGACGGACCCGGGCTGTGCCGGATAGGCCACAGCGTTCTTGAGGCTCCCGATCGGGAGGTAGGCCTTTTGCGGGAGGAACAGCAATCGCGCGCCCTTGGGCAGCAGGATCCGGCCCTTCCAGTACGGCCAGATCCCGGCCAGGGCGCGGAACAGAGTGGACTTGCCCGAGCCGGACGGCCCGGTGACCAGCACGTTCTCGCCCGGCGCGAGGCGCAGGCTTGCGTCCGCGAGCAGCGGGGTCCCCTGCGGCAGTGAGAGTGCAAGGTGCTCGAGCGTGACGCCCGCATCTGCGCCCTCCAGGCGTTCGCCTTCAAGTCGAGCCGCTTCCTCGCGCACATGGGCCAGAGCCTGCGTAAACCCGGTCAGGCGGTCCACGGTCGCCTTCCAGGCCGCGAAGCTCGGATAGGCGCCGATGAACCAGGAAAGGGCCCCCTGGACCTGCCCGAAGGCGGACGCCGTCTGGAATATCGAGCCCAGCGGCGCGCCGCCCGAGAAGTAGCGCGGCGCGGAAACCACGAACGGGAAGATGATCGCGAGCTGGCCGTAAAAGGACGTAAACCACGTGATCTGCTTTTGCTTGAGCATGATCGCCCACCATTTGGCGATCACTTCAGAGAAGCGCGCCTTGAAATTGGCCATCTCGCCGGCCTCGCCCGCGTAAAGCGCCACGCCCTCGCTGTTCTCGCGCAGCCGCACGAGCGAAAAGCGGAAATCGGCCTCGACGCGCTGGCGGGCGAAGTTCATTGCGATCAGCGGCCGTCCGATGACGTGCGTCAGCCAGGTGCCGGCGATCGCGTACAGGAGCGCGACCCATACCATGTAGCCAGGAATCGTAAAGCCGCCCACTTCGAGCGGACCGGAGATCACCCACAGGATGCCGACGAAAGATACAAGGGTGACGACGGCCGACAGCAGGCCGAGCGAAAGGGAGAGCGTCAGGTCGACAAATCCGTTCAGGTCGTCGGCGATCCGCTGGTCCGGATTGTCGGTTCCCCGGTCGAGCAGCTGCAGCCGGTAATAGGCCTGCCCCGCCAGCCAGTCCGAAAGGTAGTTGTCGGTGAGCCACGCGCGCCACTCGATCATCAGCATCTGCTGCAGGTACTGCTTGTACACCGCGAGGACGATGAACAGCACGGCGAGGAGCGCGAACCGGCCCAGTTCGAGGTAGAACCCGAGCCGGTCCTTGTGTTCGAACGTATCGTAGAAACCCTTGTTCCAGTCGTTGAACTGGACTTCGGCCCAGACCAGCGCGAGCGTGCAGCCGACCACCGCGAGCAGCAGCAGCACGCCCTTGCGCCGGCCATCGGATACCCAATAGGGTTTGGCCAGCGCCCAGAAGGCGGACCAGAAAGCGGCGTGGGTTTGCGTGCTTGGCATGGAATGCTCCGGATGAACTGTGGCCCGCGCGCAGTTTACAGACCCCGGCCAATGGCGAGAGAATGGGCCGCGCCTGCCGCCGCCCCCCCCCCCCCCCCCCCCCCCCCCCCCCCCCCCCCCCCCC
>JANNWA010000178.1:0-8071 GCA_031408275.1 Pseudomonadota bacterium | reverse complement strand
GTCTGCCCAAACGATTATCCGATACCGCTTCGAGCAACTGTCAGGAACTGACGCAGTTTGTCACTGAGGCTGAAACCCCGGAATGGCTGCCTCGTCGACGGCGTCGATCTGTTCCGGATCCAGGAACTGTTCGGCATAGCGGAGATATATTTTCTCCCGGACGAATACGTTAAACAGGTCGGGATCGACATGGCCATTGAGCTTGAATCTACCAAGGATGTTCAGAGATTCGGTGAGGGTCTTGCCTTTCTTGTACGGTCGATCCTTGGCGGTCAGCGCCTCGAAGATGTCGGCGATGCCCATGACGCGGGCCTGCACGGACATCTGCTCCCGGACGAGTCCCTTCGGGTAGCCCTTGCCGTCCATGCGTTCGTGATGCCCACCCGCGTACTCCGGCACGTTCCTGAGGTGTTTCGGCCACGGCAGCGCCTCGAGCATCTTGATCGTGGCAACGATGTGGTGATTGATTATCTGCCGCTCGTCCTGGGTGAGTGTCCCCGCCCGGATCGTGAGGTTCTTAAGCTCGTCTTCCGTCAGGAAGCTTGCCTGGTACCCGGCAACGTCCGTCCAGCGGTACTCCGCGATCCGCTTGACCCGCTCGATGTCGTAGTCGCGCATCGCCTCGCCGCCGATGTTGCACGCACGCAGGAAGGAGCGGTCTTCGTCGATCCGGCGCAAACGCTCCCGGTGGGCGGTCTCGAGCTCGCCGGCCTCTGCCCTGCGGCCCTGTTCGGCCATTTCCAGCCTCTTCTTGAGCAGCTCGATCTCCGCGTCCCGCTTGAGGACCTCGAAGCGCGTGTCGAGGAGGTGGATCCGGTCGTATATGGTTTCGAGCTTGGTCGCCTTGTCGACGACGTGCACCGGGGTCGTTACCTTGCCGCAGTCATGCAGCAGGCCGGCGATCTTCAGCTCATACCGGTCCTTGTCGCTCATGGTGAAGTCCTGGAGCGGCCCCTCTTTGGTCTCGTTTACGGCCTCCGCCAGCATCATCGTCAGCGTCGGGACCCGCTGGCAATGGCCGCCGGTATACGGCGACTTCTCGTCAATCGCCATGTTCATCAGGTTGATGAACGACTCGAACAGCTCCTCGAGCTGGTTGATCAGCATCCGGTTGGTGAGCGCGATCGCGGCCTGCGAGGCGAGCGACTCGGCCAGCCGCTCGTCGGACTGGGAAAACGGCTGGATTTCCCCGGTCTTCGGATGCATCGCGTTGATTAGCTGGAGGACCCCGATGATCTCGTTTTCGTGGTTCTTCATCGGGACCGTGAGGAAAGACTGGGATCGGTAGCCAGTCTTGGCGTCGAACGCGCGTGTCCCCGTGAAGTCGAATCCCTCCGCCATGTAGGCGTCTTGGACGTTGATGGTCTGCCCGCTAAGTGCCGCGTGCGCGGCGATCATGTTGTGGTTCGGGACTCCGTCCCGGTACAACTGGATCGGGTAGAAAGGAACGGGGTTGCCTGTTGTGCCGCCCAGGTAGTTCTTGAGCGAGCTGGTTCGAACGATCTCGAACCGGAGGGTCTTCTCCTCGGTGACCCTGTAGAGCGTTCCGCCGTCCGCCCTGGTGATCGTCTTCGCCGCGACAAGGATGCTTTCCAGCAGCCGGTTGATGTCGCGCTCCGCGGACAGCGAGGCACCGATGGCATTGAGCTGCTCGAGCCGCTGGACAAGGTCCTCGGCGGCCCCGTCCGTTTCGCCCGGGAGCCGCAGAGCCTGGGTGGTGTCCGTGGCGCTGTTCATCGCGGGAGCGCGGCCGTTGCTACTTGACGCAGACCGTGCGCACCTGCTTCATGTCGGTCAACCCCATCATCACCTTGTCCATCCCGTCCATCTTGAGGGTCGACATGCCCTCCTCGACCGACTTGACGAACAGGTCCGAGACACGGGCTCTCTCCTGGATCATCTTCTTTACCGCGTCCGAGGCGATCATCAGTTCGTGCAGGCCGCAGCGGCCCTTGTAGCCCGATCCCCCGCACGCGTCGCAGCCCTTTGGCTTGTGGAATTGGAGCTTGCCGTCCTTGCCGTATTCCTTGAGCCAGTAGTCGTACAGTCTCTTGGCCTCGCCCTGGGGATCCCTCTTCCAGGTATCCGACATTCTCAGGTCGGTGGTGTATTCGTTCATGAACGCCTTGAGCTCGTCCGGCCCGGGCGTGTACGGCTCCTTGCACTTGCACAGTCGCTTTGCAAGGCGCTGGGCGAGGATGCCGATGAGCGCGTCCGCAAAGTTGAACGGGTCCATGCCCATGTCGAGCAGCCGGATGACCGCCTCCGGCGCGGAGTTGGTGTGCAGCGTCGCGAACACCAGGTGGCCCGTGAGGGAGGCCTCAATCCCGATGTGCGTCGTCTCGGCATCGCGCATCTCGCCGACCATGATGATGTCCGGGTCGGCGCGCAGGAAGGCCTTCATCACCATCGGGAAGTCCATCACTTTCTTGTTGACCTGCACCTGGCGCAGGCCCTTTTGCGTGATTTCGACCGGGTCTTCCGCGGTCCAGATCTTGGTGTCCGGCGTGTTCAGGAATCCGAGCACGGAGTGCAGCGTCGTCGTCTTGCCCGAGCCCGTGGGGCCGCACACGAAGAACAGCCCGTAAGGCTTTGACACGGCGTTCTTGAGGTTATCGCTGTTCTTCGTGGTCAGACCAAGCTTGTCGATCGGGATCGGCTCGCCCGCGGCCAGGATACGCATCACGATATCCTCGACCCCGCCGGTCGTGGGGATCGTCGCAACGCGAAGCTCGATGTCCAACGGGCCGAATTTCTTGAACTTGATCTTGCCGTCCTGGGGCTTTCTCTTCTCAGAGATGTCGAGGTCGCACATGATCTTCAGGCGCGCGACGATGGCGCTGCGGTACGACGCCGGAACCTCGATGTACGGGGCGAGCGAGCCGTCCCTGCGGAAGCGGATCTCGGTCTTTGCCTTGCCCGGATACGGCTCGATGTGGATGTCCGACGCGCCCTGGTTGTAGGCGTCGATGACAATCTTGTTCACGAGCTTGACCAGTTCGTTGTCCGCGGCCGCCGAAACCTCGTCGTTGGCTCCCTCGACCGCCTCGCCCTCTTCGCTGTCCAGGCTGGAGAGCAAGTCGTCAATGTCCCCGCCGTTGTCGACTTCCACGCCGTAGAACAGGTCGCAGCTTTCCCTGAACTCCTTCTGGGTCGTCACCCGGTAGACGATCTTGGCCTTGGGGAAGACATTGGACGCGATGCGCGAGCTGCGAATGCGCTCAGGATCCAGGCACAGGACGACCAGGCCGTCCTTCCCGTCGTCGATGGGCAGCCACTGGTTGGCGTCGACGTACTCGCGCTTCAGGTTCTTCAACAGGTCCATCGGCTTTATCCGGTCCGACTTGTACGGCTCGTACGGGACGTTGAAGAACTTCGCCAGCGCCGCGCCGATCGCGGGAATCTTGACCTGGAACTCGTCGGTCAGCACCTGCTCGATGTCGATTGCCTTCTTGCGCGCCGAGCGCGACGCAAGGTCGAACTCGCCCGCCGACAGCACCGCATCCGATATCAGGTAGTCGTACTTGGTCTTGACGACCTGGGGCTTCTGGCGCTGCTTGAACGCGATTGCAAGGGTCTGCGCGATCTCCGCAACGCCCTCCTCCGTGAAGGCGCCAAACGGCACGCCCGCCTTGTTGTTGATGATCTGGATGACGCCGATGAGCTCGTTGTTCTGCTGGTCAAGGACCGGCGCGAGGAGCTGCTGCTTGGTGCGATAGCCGGTGCGCTTGTCGACCTCCTGCAGGAAGCGCAGGTTTGGATTGATAGCCTTGAGTTCCGCCTCGTCGTAGCAGTCCTTGATGTTGATCGGTTTCTTCGCGAGGGCGACGTACCCGGCGATGGAATGCTCGGCGATCGGAAGCTTGAGGTCCTTGAACGAATTCAGGCCGGTCTTGAACTTGGAGACGATGGACTGCTTGTCCTCGCCCATCGAATAGATGGTGAGCCGGTCGGCGTTGAAGAGCGCGCAGATGTCCGCACTGACCTCCAGCATGATCTCGTCGACGTTGTTCGTCGCGTGGATCTTGTTGGTGACCGCCTGGAGCTGCTTCTGGAACGCAAGTCGCGCTTGCACGTCGCCTTGCGGCACGGATTGCTGGCTTAGTACCGCACTCATCACAAACCTCCGATTCCGGGCATTGTTGCGACCACCTTGGACAGTGTCCGTATCCTAGTCTTACCCGGTCCACAATTCAACAAGACCACTGATTTCTAACACACTTTCCTCGCGCGGACGGGCTGCCGATTGCGCCGACGCCCTCCCCCGGCACAGGCCGCCGGAGGCCGCCCCGCGGCTACTTGGTCTTGAACGTCGTGACGCCGTCCCAGCCGGGACCCGGCGGCGCGGCCCGCATATGGCCCAGGCGTTCCGAATACTCCTGGTACAACTTGTGGTCCGGCTTAATGCGCAAGAGGTTCAGCAACGTCACTTCAGCCTGGTCCCAGTCCTGCGCGCGGTACTGCTTCAGGAACTTGTTCCACAGCTTGATTTCGTCCTGCACCGCTGAGCTGACCGATTCGCCGACACCCAGCGCCTCGAAAATCGCGACCGGCTCGTCCTTGCCCTTGACCTTGACCTTGTCAAGTTCGCGAAATACACCGTCCTTCACCAGGTCACGGGTTGCCTGGCCCACGATGACCCCTACCCCGTACACACGCGTGAGGGCCTCGAGGCGGGAACCGAGGTTCACTGCGTCGCCCATCACGGTGTACGCGCGCCGCACCTTGGAACCCATGTCGCCGACGCTCATCATGCCGCTGTTGACCCCGATGCCGATGCGGATCGGGGGCCAGCCGCGCGAGCCTACGAGTTCGTTGATCTCGAGCAATCGTGCCTGCATCGCGAGGGCCGCGAGCACACCCTGGCGGGCATGTTCAGCGTCGCCTACCGGCGCCCCCCAGAAGGCCATGATGGCATCGCCGATGTACTTGTCGAGGGTGCCGCGATGCTCGCGGATTACGAGGCTCATCGATGTCAGGTATTCATTGATGAACGCCGACAGGTCCTTGGGGCTCAGCGATTCGGAGATCGAGGTGAAGCCGACGATGTCGGAAAACAGGACGGTAAGCTGCTCGCTTCGCCCTTCCATGCTGTACTTTTCCGGATCCTGCGCCATCTTGTCGACCAGTTCGGGAGGCACATACTGGCCGAACAGTTCGGTGAACTGGCGCTTGGAGCGGGATTCGACAAAATATCCATACGCCATGTTGATAGTGAACAGGCCCACCGTCATCAGCAGGGATGACGCCAGCGGCAGCACCAGCCCGCCCTCGGTCCAGACAAGGTAATTCAGGGCAATGATCAGCGCCATCCCGACAAGCGACACCAGCATCGCGAACAACGGGCTGAGCATCGGCATCAGGAATGCGAGGGCGACGCCTCCAATCAGAAGCAGCAGGACTTCCGCGCCGAGCACATAGGGGGGTTTCTGCTTGATCGAACGGTCAAGCATCCCGGCGATCAGGTTCGCATGAACCTCCACCCCGGGGTAGACGCTGTCGACCGGTGTGGCGCGCAAATCGAGCAACCCGGGCGCGGTGGCGCCCACAAGTGCGATCTTTCCCTTGAGCGCCCCGGCCGGAACCCGATCGCTCAGCACATCGGCCAGGGAAATGTAGCGGAAACTGGATTTCGAACCGCGGTAGGGAACGAGCGCGCTGGCATTTTCATCGACCGGTATCGTCAATGGCCCCGCCTTGAGCCACTCCAGCCCGATGTAGCCTTTCTGCGCAATACCCTGTTCGGCATAGCCGAGTTCGATCTTTGGAAAGCCGAGAAGCGTGCGAATGACGGCGAGGGACAGGGCCTCGTAGTAGGCGCCTTCGTACTCCGCGAGCATCGGTACCCTGCGCACCACCCCGTCGAAATCCGGCAACGAATTGATGTGCCCGGCCGTAGCGGCGGCCGCCTGTATCTGGGCTATGTTTCCGCCGAACCCCGCCCAAGTCGTGAACGCGATGTTTCGTCCGACAAATGTCCCCTTTGGCAGGACCGGGTCCGGGATGGCCGCGATCTTGAGCGCGCCCTTGTCGCTGTTGAAGTAGTAGCCGAGGACCACCGGCCGGCCCTTGATTGCCTGGGCGAACAACCCGTCGTTATCCAACTGCGGGCGCAGCTTGCCATAAGCCTCCGCAAATCCGGCGACTTGCCGGAATTCCCCGGCCGAGAGTTCGTCCAGCCGCTTGATCCCGGAACTGAAATCCGATTCCGCGAACACGACGTCGAAGGCGACGATGGCGATCTGGTGCTGATCAAACAGCTTGCCGACCAGCCTGGCCATCAAATCCCTCGGCCAGGGCCAGCGCGCGACTTCCTGCAGGCTCTTCTCGTCGATGTCCAGGATGACGATGCGCTCGTCGATCCCGCCCGGCATGGCGACCCTCAGCCGGGTGTCATAGATGATGTGGTCCAGCTGGGTGACGATACCCACCTGGTAGAACTTCGCCGCATGACCGATGAAAATCAGGACGATCGCCAGACCGAGAACGATCCGGACGATGTTTTGCTTCACTCAGATTCCAGCCGGGGGCACTGTCCCTGGGCGCTCAGGGCTTTATGAAGAATTCCATTTTCACGCCGGCAAGTTCGATCAGGTCGTGATCCTTGAGCGCATGGGGTGCGGTGCCGATCGACTGCCCGTTCACGGAAGGCTGCCTGACACCTTCGACGTGGGTGATGAAATACCCCTGCGGGCGGCGGGTGAGCACCGCCACCTGGATCCCGGGTTTTCCCAGGGTGGTAAGCGGTTTGGTCAGTTCGAGTTCCTTGCCGGCGCTTGCCCCGGAAATGATCTGGATTGCGCCGAGCGGTTGCGCCGGCCTCGGAGGTGCGGGCGGCGGGGCGGCAGGCGCTGCCGCCGGTGCTGCCGCGGGCTTCTCGGCGATGCCTGCCGATTGCGCAGCCGTGCCGACCGCCTGAAGCGCTGCGACCCGTGCGGCCTCGGCCGCCTGTGGCTGGGCGCCGCCAGCGGACATGGATTTGGCCTGCTCCACGGCCGCCCGCATAGCAGAGGGGCGCAATACCATGGTCTTTTCGAAATCCGCCTTCTCGGCCGGCTGCGCCGCACCGGGCTCGGCAATGTACTTGAGTTTGTATTTTCCGAGCTCGACCACGTCGTTGTTCTGCAGGAAATGCTTCTTGACGGTGTTGCCGTTGACCAATGTGCCGTTGGTGCTGCCAAGGTCCTCAAGAAACGAATCGTTCAGGATCGTGACGATCACCCCATGCTCGCCGCTAACCGCCAGATTGTCGATCTGGATGTCGTTGTGGGGCTTGCGTCCAATGGTGGTGCGCTCTTTCGTCAAGGGGATCTCCTTGAGCACCAGGCCATCCATGCTGAGAATCAGTTTCGCCATAACAGACCCCGAAAGGTTATTTTAACCACGCCAAGAACTTGGACATGACGCCCCGCGCAGCCGGAAACTCCTTGAGGACCCGCACGAGTATAACGGATACGTTGTCGCGCCCCCCGTTGTCGTTCGCCATCTGCACGAGTTGCTGGGTGGCGAGCTTGAGGTTCCCGCCAAGCATGGAAAGCGTCATGCCGATGTCCTCGTCCGAGACCATGTCGCACAGCCCGTCCGAGCACAGCAGGTAGATGTCGCCCACGGCGGTTTCGTACTCGTGGATCTCCGGCTCGACCGTCGGATCGATCCCCAGCGCCTTCGTCACCAGATTCTTGTGCGCGGCGGTCTTCGCCTGTTCGGCCGTGATCAGGCCCGAATCGATCTGCTCCTGCAGCAGCGAGTGGTCGCGGGTCACCTGGCTGAAGGCGCCGTCCCGCATGAGGTAGACCCGGGAATCGCCCAGGTGGCCGACCATGACCTTGTTGTCGTAGAACAGACACACGATCAGGGTCGTGCCCATGCCAGCGTACTGGGGCTGGCTCTGTGCAGCCTGGTAGATCGACGTATTTGCCTTGAGGATCTGCTCGCGCACGATGCGCGTCGCGGCCAATTCGTTTCTGTCGTCGATCTCGTACGGCTGAACTTTGGTGAGGACCTGCGCGACCTCGGTCGTGATCACTGTGGTGGCCATGCCGCTGGCAACCTCGCCCGCGTTATAGCCGCC